>NZ_RKRD01000002.1:0-300000 GCF_003814745.1 Hydrogenoanaerobacterium saccharovorans
AGTTTTTTCAACTTTTTTCTTTCGCTTTCGACGCTCTGCCTTTTTGACAGGAACTTTATCTTACCATAATCCAGAACGTTTGTCAACTGTTTTTTTAACCTCTCGGTTCGCAAACCCGCTCACAGAGCCGTTCTTTTGTTCCTGCCCTCGCTGACAGCTTTATTATATTACCATAGCACCTGGGGTTTGTCAACGTTTTTTGTCGTTTTTTCTGCAAGAAGTTTATTCTTGTACCAACTGCACACAATCCGTCCCCAACATGGAGTGTTTTTAGCAATATAAAAGCGGATGCAAATGCATCCGCTTTTATTATGGTCATGTTTATGTTAATCCATTCACTGCCTTATGAATTTCTTCTTCTATATATGGGTCAAGCTGTGCAAAACTGTAAACAAAAGCGGTTCGAGCCAATTCTTCAATACATGCCGTGCGCTTGCCTGCTTCCATCATATCTTTGCGAATCAAAGTATCAATTCCCTGTGCCGCAAATTGGACGCAGCACATGGCACGCTGATGCCGCACCCTGCCGGCTTCTCGAAGCATTCTGCGTTCTTGCAAATGTTCGCCTAGCAAAAAGCTTGCAAAAATCAATACCACTGAAATGCCCATCACCAACAAAAGCTCCATACCCTATCTTCTCCCCCGCTCTTTCTATCATTAAAACACTATTCCTTATATATAGTATGTTTTTAAGATAAAAACGTGACAAAGCTTTGCTTTTTCAAGAAAACGGATAACATTGTGTTTTTTGGAAATACTTGTAGCATCCGATTTTTTCTGGAGGTTATTGTATGACACAGAAGATTATCTCTGTTTTAAAGCTTATGATTTTAGTTGCACTCAATGTTTTAATGATAGGTTTAGTCACCTATGCAAACACAACGCCCCTTGCAAATGTAGACGTTCTTTCGCGCCTTGGTTCTCGCGGCAGCGAAGTAAAACAAATACAAACCAAATTAAAGCAATGGGGATATATGACGGGCGCTGTCGACGGTATTTATGGTGCCGAAACTGAAAAAGGTGTGCGATACTTCCAAAAAAAGAACGGGCTGCAGGTAGATGGAATTGCCGGGCCGCAAACTTTGCGCGCTATGGGAATCAGTTCCACATCAAGCGGCTCGTCCGGCAGCTCAAGCGGCAGTTCGTCTGGGGGCGGGGTAGGCGGATATTCCGACAGTGACTATCGCCTGCTGGCTCGCGTCATATCGGCAGAATCACGCGGTGAGTTATACGAGGGGCAGGTTGCAGTGGGCGCAGTCATCATCAACCGTGTCAAGCATACGTCTTTCCCCAATACTCTTTCGGGTGTTATTTATCAGCCCGGTGCCTTTACCGCTATTACCGACGGGCAAATTCATGAAGCAGTATCAGACAGCGCCTATCGTGCGGCAAAAGATGCAATGAACGGCTGGGATGCAAGCGGCGGTGCCATATACTATTATAATCCCGATAAAACGTCAAACAAGTGGATGCGCACACGCCCCGTAATTAAACGAATTGGCAAGCATGTATTTTGTAAATAGGCAGTTGCGCTGAGCAGCAGCTATGCAGGCTACACTATATAAAGTATTATACTGTACCGCGTACTGCCGTTTCAAAACAAAAGCACCTCCAACCGCAGATAATTTTCTACAGTTGGAGGTGCAAAATCTTTAAAAGGCTATTGATTATTTACTTTTTCAATTTCTTCATTAAACCAAGCTGTTATCAGCTGTGGCCTTGTAATAGCACTGCCTACAACTACAGCATAGGCACCCAAGGCATATGCTTTTGCCGCAAGCTGTGGCGTGTTAAAATTGCCTTCTGCTATTATCTTTGCATTTTGGCAAGAATTAACCAGCTCCTTAAGCACTTCGTACTTATTCAAATACATCGAATGCTCTGTATAGCCCACAAGAGTAGTGCCTACATAATCAAAACCCAGTGCATCGGCTCTAAGCCCTTCCTCAACAGTAGAGGTATCCGCCATCAAAAGCTGGTTAGGATATTTCTCCCTTACCATTTTTAAAAAGCTTTCATCCTGATTTATGGTTGCATCAAGAGCAACAACATCAACACCGCAATCAATTAGTTCTTTTACCTCTGCCTCTGTCGGGGTAATGTACGGTTTTCTATCTTTATATACTTTTTTGATAATGCCAATAACGGGTAGTTTTACCGCTTTTTTAATTTCTGTAATATCTTCTACGCTATTGGCGCGTATACCTACAGCACCCCCCTCAAAAGCTGCCGCCGCCATTCTTGACATAATATAGGAACTGTGCAGCGGTTCGTTTTCTAAAGCCTGACATGATACAATCAGACCCCTTTGCAATGGTTTTGCTGTGCTCTGCAAAATTTATACCTCCTCGCCAATCTCTTCGTTAATCTTTTGTTTAATCAAATCTGCTTTCGCGCCGAATATAGCCTGAATACCGCCTTTCACTTCCAAAACGGCAGTTGCGCCAAGTGCTTTGATTCTATCCTTATCCACCTTTTCTACATCTTTAACAGATACTCTAAGCCTTGTGATGCAAGCATCTACATCCTCGATGTTTTCTCTTCCGCCCAAAGCTACCAAAACCTCAAGTGCTGTTTGTGCAATGGTACCTTTGGTTTCTACGCGGATTTCATCGTCTTCGCCCTCTTCACGCCCGGGTGTCTGCACATTAAATTTAAGGATGAGGAATTTAAACAGGAAGTAGTAAATGAGCGCCCAAGCTGCACCGACCACAAACACCCAAAGGTAATTTGTTTTTTCGTTGCCCTGAAGAATACCAAATAAGGTAAAGTCAATCGCACCACCCGAGAAAGTATTACCAATGCGGATGGAAAGCAAATCTGCAACCAAGAACGAAACACCGTCCAAGAACGCATGAACTACATAAAGCCACGGGGCAACAAACAAAAACATAAACTCAATTGGCTCTGTAATACCTGTTAAGAAAGAGGTAAGTGCCGCAGACAAGAACAAACCGAAAACGAGCTTGCGTTTTTTAACCGGTACGCAGTGGTACATAGCAAGGCAGGATGCCGGCAAGCCGAACATCATGGTTGCAAAACGGCCTGCAAAATATTTTGTCCCCTCCGTGTACAAGCCAACATGGCTTGGGTCTGCAAGTTCTGCAAAGAATATCTTTTGTGCGCCAACAACTTCTTTACCCGCAACGGTTGCAACTCCGCCGAGCTCAGTATACCAGAACATAGGGTAAATCATATGGTGCAAACCAACTGCACCTGTAAGCCTTAAAAGAAAACCGTAAAGGAACGTACCGAATGCACCCATCCCCGCAATTCCCTTACCGGCTACAACCAGCCAACTTTGGAATGTTGGCCAGATAAGGAAAAATATCATGCCAACAAAAATTGCTACGAAAGAAGATACGATGGGGATAAACCTCGAACCGCCGAAAAAACCCAAAAACGCGGGCAGCTGAATGCCCCTATAGCGGTTATGTAAGTATGTAACCAAGCAACCGATGACAATTGAGCCTACAACGCCCGTATCGATGGCGGCGCCTTCCGGATTAAACACACCAATCATTGCTTTAATGGATGCGTTCATAACAAAGAAAGCCACAGCTGCCGCAAGCCCCGCTGTGCCCTTATCTTTATTCGCAAGGCCTACAGCCAAACCGATACACATAATCATGGCAAGGTTTGCGAATACAACCTCGCCTGCTGCAGACATAATTTTAAAAATTGCCTGCAAGAAAAACACGTTTAAAAAAGGATATGCCGAAACTGTGTTTGGATTTGACAGGGCGCCGCCCACACCTAAAAGCAAGCCCGCCGCCGGTAAAATTGCGATTGGTAACATAAATGCTTTGCCGATTTTTTGTAACTGCTTAAACATTTCCTATGCCTCCCCAATTTATATTTTATCAAGCTTACCTGTGTTTACCTATATTATAAATATTAAAACAATTTTAGTCAATGATTTATATTTAAAACTATTTTAATATTAGTTGTGTAAACTCACTAATTTTTATAGGGTCATCTTTTAAAATTCACAATTTGTGCTATATTAAATATATACAATCCTATAAAATAATGATTTAAAGGTTACACATTACATAAAACAGGTGGAAATATGGATATTTTAACAACAATACAAAACATTTACCCTCAGCTTTCGCTGAAAGAAAAGCAAATTGCAAGTTATGTTTTGAACAAAGCAAACGAAATACAAAACATGAATATTTCACTGCTTGCATCCACTGTGGGTGTTTCGGCAGGTACCGTAACAAGGTTTTGCAAAAGAATACACTGCAACAGTTTTGCCGAATTTAAAATTAAGTTATCATCGGTATCTACCCCCGTTCAAAAAAAGAATGCCGACCTTTTAAACCAAGTTTATGACTTTTATAATACAGTAATTGAGCGCTCCAATTCGCTTATAAACAAAGAAACGCTTGTTGCTGTGGTAAACGAAATTCGAAAAGCAAAAAGAATCTACATCTACGGTGTAGGCAGTTCGGGGCTTACCGCTACTGAATTTAATCTGCGGCTTTTGCGTATGGGGTTTAATGTACAAAGCATTACCGACTCTCACCTAATGCTGATTAACAGCTCCATCGTTTCAAAAGATGATTTAATTATAGCAATTTCTATTTCGGGCGAAACCTCGGAGGTTGTAAATGCAGTAACTATTGCAAAACAAAACGGAAGTAAAATTATTTCTATGACATGCTTCGGCGAAAGCTCGCTTGCATCGGTTTCTGACAAATGTGTGATTGTTGCCAGCACGATGTCGGTAAACAAAGAGCTTTTCGTTAACTCGCAGTTTTCTGTGGTATATATTATGGATTTGCTTACAACGCTATTCCTTGAGGATGATAGTAACCAGAATAAGATGCAGATTACCATTGAAACCATCACCAAACAAAGCCATTTAAAAAACAATTAATCAATAAGGATAACAAGGTTAAGAAAATACTACTTCGAATTGTTTTTTGGATTTTGGTAATTGTACTTTCTTATCTGCTTCATTTCTATAAGGTAAGAGGAATACTGCATAGTACCTTTATTTTGCTTTTCATGGGGATTGGTGTATGGCTAAAGCTTCGTAATAATAAAAAACAAGGAGCACCATCGTTTAAAACGATGATGCTCCTATTTTTATGAGAATTCGTGTGTTCTATGACACAAAGAAAATCGAAAACACAATTAACAGCAAATTAATAATGGTATACACCATAACGCCTGGGCTCAGTATAAAAACACGCAGACGTTCCCAAACGCTAATGCTGTTTCTGCCGTTGTCTAGGCTGATACGTTTAATCGAAAGCCCAAAGAAAACAAAGCCCGCAATAATCAGTGCCATTGTAAACACAGAAAACACCGCCGCCCCAAACACATTCTGCGTTGTGGTTATGCGCGCTGCAATAATAGCCAAGATGTTGTTTGACATATGAATCAGAATGGCATAAACAATCGTGTTGGTTTTTACCGTTACATAGGCGAGCACCGCCCCTATAATAAAGGTACTGATAAGCTGATAACTGTTGCCATGTAATAAGGAAAACAGAAATGCCGATGCAAAAACGCAGATTGCTTCGCCGTATGCACGCAGCTTATCGATAAGAATACCGCGAAAAATGTATTCTTCTACTACCGGTGCAATGATACCTACCACCAAAAATGTAGGGATAATACTCATGTTTTCAATCGTAGAGGATGGATCGGCAACAGGGCTGCCTTTGATCAGCCCGAGAATTCCGTTTAAAATAAGGGTTGCTATCCCCCCCGCCACACTCAACGCCAAGGTGATGCATGTGAGCGCACCTATTTGCGGTGCTGTAAGGTCTTTCCCCTCTGTCATTTTTGCAGCAGGCATACCGCGCACCGCCAACAGCAGCACCCCCAGCCCAAAAATATACAGCGGAATAGTGGCAAGTATCCACCAAAACACCTCGTTGTTTAAAAACTGAGGTATATAATATTTCATTAGCCTTGATAAACCGAACTGCGTAGCATAAGTTACTGCAATCAGTGCAGTCATTGCCCATCCAATGCGTGAAAATGCTTTTTTCATCGTTTTTTGTGCAATTTGCTTGTCCGTTTCTTCCATGTATGAGTACACCCTCTTAATGCTGTTAATTTCATGTCTTAGTATTTCATACATTATAACATGTATCCTCTGTAAAAGAAAAGGCAGACTTTTAATAGATTTATTGCATTGTGTTTCGTTTTCTTCCCCCGCGGATTTCATTTGATATTCTTAGCCCACAACGGAAGCCATCTTCAAAGTTTTGACGTTGTGCCTCACCGCTTAACAAATCTTTTCCTTCAATGATTTTACTTAAGAGCCTTTTTTCATAAGGATTTAAGCTTAAAAGTAACAGTTTTATACTTTCCGATGTTTCTACAGAAATTTTGCTGTAAATGCTGTCCTGCCTTGAATTCGCTTTACGTCGCTTAGCATTCATAAGATACAGCGAAGCTAACACCCGATGCATAATTGTTCCTCCATTCAATTTGTATTCTTATTTTGAATACTATTTAGAATATATTATAAGAATACAATACAGAATATAATAATGTCAAGAGGAGGTTGATAAAATGGCAACTTTTGTGCCTAGAAAACCTGAAAAGGACATTATTTCAATGCGAATCAGCTTAGACTTATTAGAAAAAGTTGATGCTATCGCAGAAAAAACAGGTATCAGCCGTAATGAGTTATTAAATCAATGTATTGCTTATGCGCTGAACAACATGTATGAAAACGAATAGTTTATTATAAAAGATATCACCGCTGCGGCGGCGAGTACACCTTCTTTTGTCAAACCACAAAAGAAGTGTACCAAGAAAAAGGTTAAGGTTACGTAAGCAGTTTCGCACCACGCGCGAAGTGCTCAGTGAAACCCCTTTGAGGAAAGGGGGCTCAAACTCTCCAAACCTTTTCAATCACAATCTGTTTCGCCATACAAAATGCGTTGTCCTACATTGGTGCGTCTATTATGCAGGGCGTGGTACATGCACTAACCTTGCATTCTCACGGCGCAGGGCAAAAATCTGCTATCAATGGAAAAAGATAAAAAACGAGCCATCCGCTTAACACGGATGGCTCAATGTTTTTATAAATCAGAAGCGCTCACGTTTTACATAAGAGGTATGCAGTACCTCATGTGCTTTGTGGCTGCCGGGTTTACCAAAGTAATCCTCGTAAATCTTTTTGAGAGATGGGTTCTCATGAGATTTTCTGACAGCCTTGTTTTCATCGTTGGTGTAAAGCGCTTTTGCACGCAGTCCCTTCAAATCAACAAAGTTGCGTACCGATGCCGGCTGCTGCGGCTGACCGCCGCCGTTTACACAACCGCCGGGGCAGCCCATAACCTCGATGAAGGTGTAGCTCTTCTCGCCGTTTTTCACAGCTTCCAAAAGCTTCTTGGCGTTTGCAGTACCCGAAACAACCGCAACGTTTACATCCAAGCCGCCCACATTGTAGCTGGCTTCTTTGATGCCCTCGGTGCCGCGAACCTCGGTAAACTCAAGGTTTTTCAGCTCTTCGCCTGTGAGTTTTTCAACCGCTGTTCTCAAAGCAGCTTCCATTACGCCGCCTGTTGCACCAAAGATAACCGCTGCACCGGTGGATTCACCCATCGGGTCGTCAAAATCTTCGTCGGGCAAATTGACAAAGTCAAGGCCTGCACGCTGAATCATTCTGGCAAGCTCTCTGGTGGTTAACGAAATATCCACATCCGGTACACCTGCTGCGTTCTGGTTTTCACGGTCAATCTCAAACTTTTTCGCAGTACAGGGCATCACGCTTACGCTTACAATCTTCTTGGGGTCAATTCCGTTTTTATCTGCGTACCAAGTTTTGGCAAGCGCACCAAACATCTGCTGCGGAGATTTGCAGGTAGAGAGGTTGGGAATCATTTCAGGGTAGTAATGCTCGCAGTATTTAATCCAACCGGGTGAGCATGAAGTAATCATCGGCAACACACCGCCGTTTTGTACACGCTCAATCAGCTCGTTTGCCTCTTCAACAATGGTGAGGTCGGCTGCAAGGTCGGTATCAAATACAAGGTCAAAGCCCAGTCTGCGCAGAGCAGCAACCATTTTGCCCTCTACATCGGTACCGATGGGCAAACCAAAGCACTCGCCCAGTGTTGCACGGATAGAAGGAGCTGTTTGTACCAGAGCAATCTTTTCAGGATCTGCAATGGCTTGACGCACTTCTTCAGTCGAATCTTTTTCGTACAGTGCACCTGTGGGGCATACGGTGATGCACTGACCACAGCTGATGCAGGTGGTTTCTCCCAACGGGGTTTCAAATGCACAGCCAATTTCGGTTTTAAATCCGCGCTCGTTTGCACCGATTACGCCTACGCCCTGGTTTTTAGAGCACACCGCTACACAGCGGCGGCAAAGAATACATTTGCTGTTGTCACGCACCATGTGTGCAGCAGAAGTATCCAACTCGTATTGGTTTACCTCGCCCTCAAAACGGTGCTCGTCTTCTACGCCGAACTCTTTACAGAGTGTTTGCAGCTCGCAATCTCCGCTGCGTACGCACGAAAGGCATTTTTTATTATGAGTTGAGAGCACAAGCTCCAAATTGGTTTTTCTGCTTTCCAGCACCTTGGGCGTGTTGGTGAAAACCTCCATACCCTCGTTTACCGGATAAACGCAAGCGGTAACAAGGCTTCTTGCGCCTTTTACTTCAACCATACAAATACGGCATGCGCCGATTTCGTTGATTTCTTTTAGGTAACAAAGTGTGGGGATATTGATGCCGGCAACCCGTGCAGCCTCAAGAATCGTAGAACCTTTCGGCACGGACAAGGGCATACCGTTGATTTTAATATTAACCATATCCATTGATGGTACACTCCCTTCTTATTTCTTAACAATCGCGCCAAAACGGCATTTCTCCATACAAGCACCGCATTTCACGCATTTGTGAACATCGATCTTGTGAGGTTTCTTGACTTCGCCTGTAATCGCACCTGCAGGACATGCACGTGCACAAAGGGTACAGCCCTTACATTTGTCTTCAATGATAGAATAACGCAGCAGGTCTTTACATACACCCGCAGGGCATTTTTTGTCTTTGATATGTGCAATATATTCATCTTCAAAGAAATGGAGTGTAGACAAAACAGGGTTGGGGGCAGTTTGGCCCAAGCCGCACAGCGAATTTTCTTTGATGAATTGAGAGAGGTCTTTTAGGCGCTGGATGTCCTCCATCTCGCCCTTGCCCTTTGTAATTCTGTCCAGAATTTCGTAAAGACGTTTGGTACCAATACGGCAGGGAGCACATTTGCCGCAACTCTCGTCAACGGTAAATTCTAGGAAGAACTTTGCAATATCCACCATACAAGTGTCTTCGTCCATAACAATCAAGCCGCCCGAGCCCATCATAGAGCCGATGGAAATCAGGTTGTCGTAGTCAATCTCAATATCAAGGTGGCTTGCAGGGATACAACCGCCGGAAGGTCCGCCGGTTTGCGCAGCCTTAAATTTTTTGCCGTTGGGGATACCGCCGCCGATTTCTTCAACGATTTCGCGCAGGGTGGTGCCCATAGGTACTTCAACCAAACCGGTATTGTGGATTTTACCGCCTACCGCGAACACTTTGGTGCCCGCAGATTTTTCGGTACCCATCGAACGGAACCAGTCGGCACCTTTGAGTATAATTTGCGGGATATTTGCATAAGTCTCCACGTTGTTGAGCACGGAGGGTTTGCCGAACAAGCCTTTGACTGCCGGGAACGGAGGACGGGGTCTCGGTTCACCGCGATGGCCTTCAATCGAGGTCATCAAAGCGGTTTCCTCACCGCATACAAATGCGCCCGCCCCCAAACGGATGTCCAAATCAAAATCAAAACCGGTTCCCAAAATGTTTTTGCCCAGCAAACCGATTTCTTTTGCTTGATTAATCGCAATTTGCAAACGTTTTACCGCAATGGGGTACTCTGCACGAACATAAACAAAGCCTTGGTTCGCACCGATTGCATAACCGGCAATTGCCATAGCCTCAATCAGTACATGGGGGTCGCCCTCCAAAACAGAACGATCCATAAACGCACCGGGGTCACCCTCGTCGGCATTGCAGGCAACGTATTTTTGATCGTTTTCAGAAGCTTTTGCAAAGCTCCATTTCAGCCCTGTCGGGAACCCTGCACCGCCGCGTCCGCGCAGGCCTGAATCTTTTATAAGCTGTATGACGTCATCGGGGGTCATTTCGGTCAAAACTTTGCCGAGTGCCTGATATCCGTCGTAAGCTATGTACTCGTTAATATTTTCAGGGTCGATAACACCGCAGTTTTTCAGTGCAACACGGTGCTGTTTTTTGTAAAACTGTGTTTCGTTAAGCGACTGGATTCCGTCTTTATGAACGGTTTCATCATAAAGCAGTCTGGTTACAATGCGGCCCTTTATAAGATGCTCGGATACAATTTCAGGGATGTCTTCCGCTTTGACTCTGGAATAGAATGCGCCCTCGGGATAAATAATCATGATGGGGCCCAATGCACACAAACCAAAGCAACCCGTTTTAATTACCTTTACTTCTTCAGCAAGCCCCGCCTGCTTAATTTCAGCTTCCAGCGCGCTGACGATATGTTCACTGCCTGACGACGTACAACCGGTGCCGCCGCAAACAAGTACGTGAGAACGATACATAATCCGCTTCCTCCTTATTTCGCAATTGCTCCGATTGTGTACTCGCTAACCGGATTGCCGTTTACGATATGGTCGCTCACAATTTTCGCAACCTTTTCGGGTGTCATTTTTACATAGGTAACTTTTTCTTTGCCCGGTACATAAACCTCAACAACCGGCTCGTATTGGCAAATGCCGATGCAGCCTGTTTGTGCTATGGTTACATGGCTTAGTTTTCTTTTCGTAACCTCTTCAGAAAACGCAGTTAATACCGGACGTGCGCCTGCAGCTATGCCGCATGTCGCCATACCCACTACTACTCTGATATTATCCAAATCATCGTGACGAACGCCCATATTGGCTTTCATCTGGTCACGTAATGCTTGAAGTTCAGCTAAACTTTTCATATGGTATCTGTACCTCCGTTCAAATTTTCGGTGTTTTCTCGGATATAGCTTTTGATAAACTCCATTACCTGAGGGACATTCAGCGGCACATCACCAAGCACATTGGTAAAATCACGCGTGCTTACCGTAAAAACTTCCCCATCCACTTTGCGTGTATACACAAAATTGATATCGGGGTTGCAGCTGATGAGGCAGCACATGGTTTCTGCCATATCACCCAGCGGCATTCGGTCTATGTGCGAGAGTATAAATTCACCGGTAACGGTCGTTCCTTCCCCCACCTGCGACTGAATGTTGAACCACCCGCCGGTCATTTCTGCTGCCATTTTAAAAAACGGTACCCCAAGCCCCACCTTACGGGTGGTTCGGGTGGTGTAAAACGGGTCTATCACCCTTTGTACCACCTCTTGAGTCATACCGCAGCCGTTGTCGTCTATGGTAATTGTCATTTTATCGCGCAGTTTGTCTTCCGATACATTAATATGTATCTCAGACGCACCCGCCTTCACAGAATTTTGCGCTATATCCAAAATGTTGAGCGATAACTCCTGCATAACAGTTTATTTGTCGGCGTATTTTGCCAAAATGGTATCTATGTCATCGGGAACCAGTCTGCCGTAAACTTCGTCGTTAATCGTCATAACAGGGGCAAGTCCGCATGCGCCGATGCAGCGGCATGCTTCGAGAGAGAATTTGCCGTCGGGGGTGCATTCGCCGCCCTGAATGCCAAGTTTTTTCATCAGTCTGTCGTAAACGTCGCCAGAACCTTTTACGTAGCAGGCGGTGCCTAAGCAAACCGAAATTTTGTACTGACCCTTTGGGTTCAGCGAGAATTGCGAGTAGAATGTAACTACACCGTAAACTTCTTCTAATGGAATACCGAGACCCAATGCAATAATTTTCTGAACTTCAATGGGCAGGTAGCCGTAAATCCCCTGTGCTTCCTGCAAAATAGGCATCAGAGCGCCTCTTTGCTCCTTATGGTTTTCTATTACTTTAAGGAGCGCTTCTTCCTGTTCCTTTGTACCCTGAAACGGAACACATGTTTTAGCCATCAAATATACCTCCTTGGTGTGCCAAAGACGTACCCACGCGAACCCTAATGCGTGCATGCACGATACCCCAGCATATTTAGTTAAAATTATATCAGAGTCAACTCTAAAAATCTACTGCTTTTGCGTAATAATTTATAAAAAATTAGGTTTTTTTCGTTTCTTTTTCACTTTGTTCGCTTCTGTATCAAAATATTATTGTGCATATTGCATAATATATTGTTAAAATTATATCAAATAATCGTACCTTTGTTTACTCTTTATATACAAAATTGGTTTCACTGCCTTGGTTTGTTTTGTTTGCTTTTCCCATATATTTAATGATATAATAGCTATATAAAAATTGTTCTTGAGTTTTGGCGGAGAACCGCTTGGCCTATCTTTTCAGAATCGGGGGGTAAACCATGACAATTGGTGATATTAAACAAATTTTAAAAGCAGAAATTCTATGCGAAGGCGAGTCGATGCAACGCGAGGTGCACACCGCTTGCGGCAGTGACATGATGAGCGACGTACTGGCATTTGTGAAAGACCAATCTGTACTGCTGACAGGGCTTGTAAACCCACAGGTTATTCGCACCGCCGAAATGATGGATATTATCTGCGTTGTTTTTGTGCGCGGAAAAATGCCGGACTCCACTATCGTTGCACTTGCGCAAGAGCGCGGCATCACTGTGCTTGCAACCCCTTACCGTATGTTTACTTCGTGTGGGTTACTATATGATAACGGACTGCGGGGAGGTTGCGATTTTTAGTGACACAGGCGCTTACATTTGAATATACGGTGCCGGGAGATGATTTTACACGCGCGGGCGAAGCATCCTCCAGCATTAAAAAAATGCTCAAACAAATTGGGCTTGCACCAGAAGTTATCCGTAAGGTTGCCATTGCAGTGTACGAGGGCGAAATCAACATGGTCATCCATGCAGGCGGCGGCGAAATTACCGTTAACGTCACTTCAGACGAAGTCAGCATGACTCTTACGGATAAAGGCCCCGGTATTGCCGACATCAGCCTCGCCATGCGCGAGGGCTGGAGCACCGCACCCGACGATGTGCGCTCGCTTGGCTTTGGCGCAGGTATGGGGTTGCCCAATATGAAAAAATACACCGATGAAATGACAATCGAAAGCACCCTGGGCGTTGGCACCACAGTGAAAATGCGTGTTTATGTAAAACAGTAGTTTGTTCTTAGTAGCAACCTGCTTAGCGGAGGTGATATCCCGATGGAGACGAAATTCTTCCATTCGGTTACCCTTGATAAAGATGCCTGCAAAGGCTGTATCAACTGCATTAAGCGCTGCCCCACCGAAGCGATTCGCGTGCGCGGAGGCAAGGCAAAAATCCTTTCGGACCGCTGTATTGATTGCGGCGAATGCATTCGAGTATGCCCGCACCATGCCAAAAAACCGATTTTTGACAGCATGGAGATGCTTGATAACTACAAATATAAAATTGCTCTGCCCGCCCCCGCTTTGTACGGGCAGTTTAACAACCTTGATGACATCGACATCGTATTGGGCGCCCTGATTAAGCTGGGCTTTGACGATGTATTTGAAGTTGCAAAGGCGGCCGAGATGGTGTCTGACGCAACGCGCAAGATGCTCAGCGAGGGGCATTTGGAGCGCCCTGTCATCAGTTCGGCATGCCCTGTTGTAACCAGATTGATTCGCGTACGTTTTCCCGACCTTATCAGCAAAGTTCTGCCCATGCTTGCACCGGTAGAAATTGCTGCACGTATGGCAAAAAAACACGCGGTAGAGGCACTGGGCTACAAACCCGATGAAGTGGGTGCTTTTTTTATTTCGCCCTGCCCCGCCAAAGTAACCGCCGTAAAAATGCCCCTCGGTACCCGAAAAAGCGTGATTGACGGGGTACTTGCCATCAGTGACCTTTACCCCAAGCTTATTCTCGCCATGAAAGACGTTGCCGCTTCGCCCAAAGAAATGGTTTCGGTAGGGCGTATGGGTGTTGGCTGGGGCAGCAGCGGCGGTGAGGCATATGCCCTGCTGAACGACCGCTACTTGGCAGCGGACGGCATCGAAAATGTAATTAAAGTGCTTGAGGACTTGGAAGACCAAAAATACTCCGACCTCGATTTCGTAGAACTCAATGCTTGTTCGGCAGGCTGTGTGGGCGGTGTACTCACGGTAGAGAACCCCTACATTGCCAAAGCAAAGCTGAAACGCATCCGCAAATATTTGCCCGTCTCGTGCAATCGTATCGGCGACAATATCCCCGCCTATGTTAAATTTGATACTCCGCTTGAATACGAACCGGTAATGGAGCTGGACCCTGATGTTTCGGTGGCAATGGCCAAGCTTTCCGAGCTGCAAAAAATCGCATCCACCTTTCAGGGTATCGACTGCGGTGCTTGCGGTGCACCCAGCTGCAAAGCGCTTGCAGAAGATGTTGTACGCGGCTATGCCACCCCCGATGACTGTATTTTCCGCCTCAAAACACATATGCGCGAAATTGCATCTTCCCTCGCACAAATCGAGGGGCACATCCCGCTCAGCTTTAAAGGCGGAGACGGTACAGGCGGCAGTTCCAACGATATCTAATGTGTTATCATAAACAGTGAGGACTGATGGTATGAATGTAGAACAAGTTGCATCCAAATGCGGTTTCGAAATTGTCTGCGGGGGCGAAGGGCTCCTCCGCGAGGTTACATGTGTATTTTGCTGCGACCTGCTGAGCTGGGCAATGAGCAGAGCACCCGAGAACAGCGCTTGGGTCACCGTGATGGGCAACATTAATGCAATAGCCGTTGCCGTGCTTGCCGATACCGCCTGTATTGTGCTTGCCGAAAACGCTGCAATGGACGAAGACGCGGTGAAAAAAGCAGCTGCACAAGGGGTTGCCGTATTGCGCACACAAAAACCCGCTTTTGAGGCAGCACTCGCCGTGCACGAGGCAATCGGCTAATGTTTTACGATGTCCATATTCATTCGGCGCTTTCCCCCTGCGGCGATAACGAAATGACACCCAACAACATTGTAAATATGGCGGTGCTCAAAGGGCTAAATGTCATCGCCCTTACCGACCACAACTCATGTAAAAATTGCCCCGCGATTGTAAAGGCGGCAGAAAACAGCCCATTAACGGTGCTGTGCGGAATGGAAATCAATACAACCGAAGAAATTCACGCAGTGTGCCTTTTTCCAACGCTGCAAAAAGCACTGACATTTGATGCGTACGTGTACGAGCGTTTGCCCAACATTGCAAACAACCCTGTTATTTTTGGTGAACAACGCATTTATGATGCTCAAGACCGTATTATTGGTTATGAACCCAAGCTGCTTATCAACGCATGCAGCATCAGCATTATGGAGCTTTCGGGTTTAATGCAGCAATTCGGTGGCATTTGTTTCCCCGCTCATATCGAAAAAAGCTCGTACAGCATTACGTCCAGCCTTGGCATGGTGCCGCCCGAGTGCGGTTTCACCGTTTTCGAAGTAAAAGATTTGAGCCGTTTGCCACAGGTTTTAGCCTTGCTGCCCGATGCATCTTCATTGATATTGCACAACTCAGACGCCCACTATTTGTGGGATATTTCCGAAGCGGAAAACAGTGTACCATGCAGCAATTTTTGGCGTTACCTTTTAGATACAAAAAATTGACTTTTTTTGCTATCTTTTTCGTTAATTAGGTGGTATACTGGTACTATTAAATATCTAAATTCGCTAAAATAATCGGCGGCAGCAACCGCCTTATTAATTGATTGTGAGGTACCACCATGTCCGTGTTTTTGTTCAAAATTCTGCCTCTTGTAGCCCTGTTGGTTTTAATTGCGGGCGTTGTACTCATATCCAAAGGTATCTCCAATGAAAACCATAAGATTCGTTTCATCGGCATGGGCTTGATTGTACTGTTTGTGCTTCTTCTGGTTTATATTGTTTTAATGGCTCTTGCCAGAACATGATTTAAAAAAATCTACCCAAACGAACAGGTTAATAACCGTATTTTTAAAGGCGATAATCGGATAGGTTATCGCCTTTTTTGTAATTATTAACGAAACCTTATGGGCGGTTTATGCGTAAGACTCAGCTATTAAAGCCATAAAATATTATTTAAATTAGGCGGAGATATAAAAAATGAGTACAAATAATAACATAGCTAAGCCAAAAAGGCGCTCAAAGCTGAGAGCAAAAATGGGTATGCTTTATTACGGGTTGTTGCGAAAATTGCTATGGATAAAGCTAAAGCCCGTATTTGCTGTAAAAAAAGCGGATGCCGCTTTGCCGTATCTGCATTTTTGCCACAAAACACCTCTGCTCAGAAAATTAAAAGATGTAGATATGTGGTACCAATACAATAAAATTATCAATCTGAAAATAGCCGTAAAACAGATAAACGGCATTGTGTTGCACCCGGGAGAGATTTTCAGTTTCTGGAAGCTGATTGGTAAACCAACCAAACACAAAGGTTATGTAAACGGCATGGTGCTCCGCAACGGCACATTTACTTCCGCAATCGGCGGCGGTTTGTGCCAGCTGTCGAACTTGATTTTTTGGATGACACTGCATACACCGTTAACGGTAACAGAACGGCACCGCCATGGGTATGATGTTTTCCCCGATTCAAACAGAACACAGCCGTTTGGAAGCGGTGCAACCTGCTTTTACCCTCACGGCGATTTAATGATTCACAATGATACACCGTATGATTTTCAACTGGTGGTCACTGTTACCGACAAGTATCTGGAGGGTAAGTGGTATTCTACAAAAGCACAAGATTATCGGTATAAAGTTACAGAGAGAAACCACGAGATGAAAGGGGAATATTGGGGAGGGTACAGCCGCCATAATGAGCTATACCGTGAAATATTTGATAAAAACGGGAATTATATCAGCGAAGAGTTTATTCTAAGCAACTCAGCTATTATGATGTATTCTCCGTTTTTATGTGACTCTGCCGACAAGCAAAGGTAATAGGGATATAAACATTCAGGGCATCATCATTTAAACGATGACGCCCTGAACACTTTTTTACAGTTCAAATGCACTTACAAATTAGAACGTCTTTTGTTCTACATCTGCACGGTTTTTTATGGTTTCCATCACCTGATCGAATTGCTCAAAATTCAGCGATTGAGCACCGTCACACAACGCTTCTTTGGGGTTGTTATGCACTTCAATCATCAAACCGTCTGCACCGATTGCAATTGCCGCTTTCGAAAGAGGCTCTACCAACCAAGGGATACCGGTGGCATGGCTTGGGTCAAAAATAACAGGCAGGTGCGAATAGCGCTTAATCAGCGGGATAGCGGTAAGGTCGGGGGTGTTGCGCGTCGCAGTTTCAAACGTTCTGATACCGCGCTCGCAAAGAATAATGTTGTTGTTTCCGCCTGCCATGATGTACTCGGCGCTCATCAAAAACTCTTCTATCGTATTGGCAAGCCCTCGTTTTAACAGGATGGGCTTGTCGCTGTGCCCCAGTTCTTTAAGCAGCTGAAAGTTTTGCATGTTGCGCGCACCCACCTGTATGATATCAACATCCGCAAACAGGTCGATATGTGTCTGGCTCATAATCTCGGTAACAATCGGCAAGCCTGTTACTTTTTTTGCCTCCAGCAGCAGCTTTAGCCCGTCAGCCTCCAAGCCTTGAAATGCGTAGGGGCTGGTGCGGGGTTTAAATGCGCCGCCGCGCAAAAACTGAGCACCGCTTTTTTTAATTTCCTGCGCTACACAAATAATCTGCTCTTCGCTTTCGACCGAGCACGGCCCTGCAATAACCGTAAAATTTCCCTCGCCTATTTTGCGCCCTTTTACCTCAACAATGGTATCCTGCGGGTGAAAACGGCGGTTTGCAGCCTTATAGGGTTCGGTAATGCGCTTAACAGTCTCTACAATTTCGTTTGCACAAATTGCATCCATATCCAGCCGCGATGTATCGCCTACCAAGCCTACGATGGTGGTTTGGGTTCCCTCGCTGTAATGGATGGCAAGCCCCAGTTTTTTGAAAGACTCGACCAATTGGTCGACCTTCTGTTTTTCGGGGTTCTTTTTCAATATCACGATCATGAGTGAAACACTCCTTATGCGGTAACCCGCTGTTCTTTATTCTATAGCTTTTATTATAACGCATAGTGTGTTAAAAAGAAAGCAAAATATTTTAACAAGTAAAAGCTTTAAATCGCTAAAACATCAGGCTGTAAAAAGGACGGTGCAGGCACTTTCTGCACCGTATCATCTTTGTGCTTACAAACATTAAGTACTGTGCCGTTCGCAATAGGCACTGCTTTTATGGGGCGCATTTTACTATTCGATTTCATCGATGGGCAATTTCTCTGCTTTTACCTTGGCAATGCGCCTATCTTCTACTTTTAGCACGGTAAATTCCACATCGTCAATCAGTATTTTTGGGTGCTCATCTTCCGACGGAATTCTGCCAAGAAGGTCTGTTATCAAACCGCCGAGGGTATCGTAATCCACATCATCGGGGATTTTTATTTTCATAAGACGTTCAATCTCTTCCAGCGAAATCGAGCCATCCAACGTAAAGATCGTGTCAGAAATGCGGTTAATCTCATCTTCCTCGTCGTCGTATTCGTCCTGCATATTGCCCACAATCGATTCCAACAAATCCTCCATAGTAACAACGCCGGACGTACCGCCGTATTCATCCACCACAATTGCCATCTGTACTTTTTTTGCCTTAAACTCCAAAAACAGCTCGCGGCAACGGTTGCTTTCGGGCACAAACAGCGCTTTTCTCATATAATTGCGCACATCAAAATCGGTAGGTACGTTGTCTTTCACCAAGGTAAGCAGGTCTTTCACATAAATAATGCCTTTAATATCGTCCAATGTATCTTCATACACAGGGATTCGCGAGTAACCTTCTTCCACCGCAAGGCGCACAAGTTCCTCAATGGTCACATCCACTTCAACGCCTGTCACTTCGGTGCGGTGCGTCATCACTTCGCCCGCTGTACGGTCATCAAATTCAAAGATGTTATTAATCATTTCTTTTTGGCTCTGCTCAATCACACCGCGCTCATTGCCCACATCCACCATCATGCGAATTTCTTCTTCGGTTACCTGCCCTTCGTCGGCGTTTGGGTCGATACCAAGCATGCGCACTATGCCGTTGGTGGTAGCAGAAAGCAGCATGACAAATGGTTTTTCCAGCTTGTAACACACATTCAGCGCGCCGGAAACTGCAAAAGCCACTTTATCGGGATATTGCATTGCAATACGCTTGGGCACCAGTTCGCCGAATACAATGGTAATAAACGAAAGCAAAATGGTAATTACGATGAGCGACACCATGCGGATAAGCGAAGCAGATACATTGGGAATGGATACCGCACCGACAATGATATCGGCAAACGTATCTGCCGCAACCGCAGATGCAAGCATACCCGAAAGCGTGATGCCCACTTGAATCGTGGATAAAAACTTACTGGGCTCTGCTGTAAGGCGAGCTAAAATTTTTGCTTTTTTATCGCCTTCTTCTGCCATACGGGCAAGCTTTACGTCGTTTAAACCAATCACCGCAAGTTCGCTCATTGCAAAAAAAGCGTTACTCAAAATCAAAAACAACAACAATCCAATGTAAAACCAGATGTTTCCGCCGGGATCTTCCATAATTGTAATTCAAACTCCTCTGCGGCTGAAATGCCGCCTCATATTTGCGCTATAGGGTACACATAATAAACGTTACTCCCGCTTTGTAGGCTGTGGCGTATTGCCGATACTTATGTAATAAGTATCGTACTGCTTAAAATATACCGTTTTTTGGTGCACTTGTCAATTTAACGGTTGGAATAACATGGTTTTTATTATCTGTACCGCCCGGCTTAGTGTATCATAGCCTGATTATTGCTCTTTCATTCATTCTGCAAGTGCTTTTTCAATTCGTTCATAAGGCTTAAAAAAACTTTTTGCAAATGTTTTAGTATCGCATTTTGCGACTTTTTTCTTTTTCTGTGCACTGAAAACAACTTCTTTAAATTTTACACTTTACGACACAATAAAACCGATAACTTTACAGCTTTTTAACTACTCAAAAAGCTGTTTTGCTATTTACACAACGGAGCAAAAGTGTTAGAATTTATAAGGTAAAGTCTTTTTTTAAAGGCTAGGTCAAAAGTAGCTACAAATTCTAAGGAGGAATATCAAAACATGGCAAGAAAAATGAAAACCATGGACGGCAACAATGCTGCCGCTCATGTGTCGTATGCATTTACCGATCTTGCAGCGATTTACCCCATCACACCGTCTTCCGTTATGGCTGAGGTTTCAGACAAATGGTCGGCTGACGGGCGTGTAAACATCTTCGGTGAAAAAGTAAAAGTAGTAGAGATGCAGTCTGAGGCCGGTGCTGCAGGTACCGTTCACGGCTCTCTTGCTGCCGGTGCTCTTACCACCACCTTTACCGCTTCTCAGGGTCTTCTTCTTATGATCCCTAACATGTACAAAATGGCCGGTGAACTTCTGCCAGCAGTTATTGACGTTTCTGCTCGTGCGGTTGCTTCGCACGCACTGAATATTTTCGGTGATCACTCTGACGTTTATGCTTGCCGTCAAACCGGTTTTGCTATGCTCTGCGAGGGCAACGTACAAGAGGTTATGGACCTGACCGCAGTTGCTCATCTTTCTGCTATCAAAGGCAGAGTACCTTTCTTGAACTTCTTCGATGGTTTCAGAACCTCTCACGAGATTCAGAAAATCGAAGTATGGGATTACGCAGACCTCAAAGAGATGTGCGATTTGGATGCTGTTGATGCATTCAGAAAGAACGCACTCAACCCCGAGCATCCTGTACTGCGCGGTACCGCACAGAACGGCGATATCTTCTTCCAGGCTCGTGAGGCTTGCAATAAATTCTATGATGCTCTTCCCGCAGTTGTGGAAGATTACATGGGCAAAGTAAATGCCAAACTCGGCACCAACTACGGCTTATTCAACTACTATGGTGCCCCCGATGCTGACAATGTCATTGTTGCAATGGGCTCTGTTTGCGATACCATTGAAGAGACCATCGATTACCTGAATGCAAACGGCAAAAAAGTTGGTTTGATTAAAGTTCGTCTTTACAGACCGTTCTCTGCTGCTCACCTGATTGCTGCAATCCCCGAGACTGCAAAGGTAATTTCTGTTCTTGACAGAACCAAAGAGCCTGGTTCTTTGGGCGAGCCTTTGTACCTCGACGTTGTTGCATCTCTCAAAGATTCCAAATTCCATAACACTCCCGTTTTGGGCGGACGTTACGGTTTGGGTTCGAAAGATACCACACCTGCACAGATTATTGCTGTTTACAACAATGCTGCTGCACAGGGTAAAAAGACATTTACCATCGGCATCACCGATGACGTTACCAATCTTTCTCTCGAAATCACCGAGAACCCCGATACTACACCAAAAGGCACAACCAGCTGTAAATTCTGGGGTCTTGGTTCTGACGGTACCGTTGGTGCAAACAAAAACTCCATCAAGATTATTGGTGACCACACCGACATGTATGCACAGGCATACTTTGCTTATGACTCTAAAAAATCCGGCGGCGTAACCATTTCTCACTTGAGATTCGGCCACACCCCCATCCGTTCTACCTACTACATCAACAAAGCAAACTTTGTTGCTTGCCACAACCCCTCTTATGTAGGTAAATACGATATGGTTGAGGATTTGAAAGACGGCGGTACCTTCCTGCTGAACTGCGGTTGGGATATGGACGAAATCAATGCAAGAATGCCCGGTAAGGACAAGCGTTATATCGCAAACCACAACATTAAGTTCTACACACTGGACGGCGTTAAAGCAGGTAAAGAGCTCGGCCTCGGCACCAGAATCAACACCGTTCTGCAGTCTGCTTTCTTTAAACTTGCCAACATCATTCCTCAGGAAGATGCTATCAAATACATGAAAGACGCTGCAACTGCTTCTTACGGCAAAAAAGGTGAGAAAGTTGTTGCAATGAACCACGCTGCAATCGATATGGGTGCAAATGCCATCGTCGAGATTAAAGTTCCCGAAGATTGGAAGAATGCTCCCGACAACGAGTACGATAAAGTATCGGTAGCAACCGGCTCCAGAAAAGAACTGGTAGACTACGTTAACAACATTCAGATTCCTGTTAATGCACAGCGCGGCGATAAACTGCCTGTATCTGCATTCAACGGTGCTGAAGACGGTACTTTCCCGCAGGGTTCTGCTGCATTTGAAAAACGCGGCATCGCAGTAGATACACCGCAATGGCAGCCTGAAAACTGCATCCAGTGTAACTTCTGTTCTTATGTTTGCCCGCATGCTGTTATCCGCCCGATGGTTATGACTGAAGAAGAGGCTGCAAAAGCTCCCGCTTCTCAGAAATACGTCGACATGGTTGGTATGCCCGGCTACAAATTTGCTATGACCGTTTCTGTACTGGACTGCACAGGCTGCGGCTCTTGTGCAAACGTATGCCCTGGTAAGAAGGGTGCTAAAGCACTGGTTATGAAGCCTTTGGATGAGAACCTGGACAAACAGGAAGGTGCTGCTTACAACCTCACTCTGTCTGCAAAACCAGAAGTATTTGAGAAATTCAAAGAAACAACCGTTAAAGGCAGCCAGTTTAAACAGCCTCTGCTCGAATTCTCGGGCGCATGCGGCGGCTGCGGTGAAACACCTTACGCAAAACTTGCTACCCAGCTGTTTGGCGATAGAATGTACATTGCAAATGCTACCGGTTGTTCTTCCATCTGGGGCGGCTCTGCTCCATCTACACCGTACACCGTTAACAAGAAAGGCTTCGGCCCCGCTTGGGCGAACTCTCTGTTTGAAGATAACGCAGAGTTTGGCTACGGTATGTACCTTGCTCAGGCTACCCTGCGCAACCAGGCTATTACAAAAATCCTTGCACTTTCGAAAAATGCAGAAGGTGCAGTAAAAGAGGCTTGCGAGGCTTACCTCTCTACCGTTAACGACGGTGTTGCAAACACACCTGCTGCTGAAAAACTCATTGCTGAGCTTGAAAAATGCGGCTGTGCCGAGGCAAAAGAAATCCTCAAAAACAAAGAATTCCTCGCTAAGAAATCCAACTGGATCTTCGGCGGCGACGGTTGGGCATTTGATATCGGCTTTGGCGGTTTGGATCACGTTATCGCTTCCGGTGAGGACGTTAACATTCTCGTATTCAACACCGAGGTTTACTCCAACACAGGTGGTCAGTCCTCTAAAGCAACCCCGACAGGTGCTGTTGCTCAGTTTGCTGCTGCAGGTAAAGAAGTAAAACAAAAAGACCTTGCTGCCATTGCAATGAGCTACGGTTATGTATACGTTGCTCAGGTTGCTATGGGTGCCGACTACAACCAATGCATCAAAGCATTTGTTGAGGCAGAAAGCTACCACGGTCCTTCTCTGATCATTGCTTACTCGCCTTGTATCAACCACGGTATTAAGGGCGGCTTGGTAAATGCTCAGACACAAATCAAGGCTGCGGTTGCTGCAGGTTACTGGCATATGTTCCGCTTCGACCCACGTCTGGCGGGAGAAGGCAAGAACCCGTTCCAGCTCGATTCGAAAGCTCCTTCTGCAAGCTATGCAGACTTTATCAAGAACGAAGTTCGCTATACTGCTCTTACCCGCGCATTCCCAGAGAGAGCAGAAGTTCTGTTTGATAAAGCAGAGAAGGTTGCTGCTGATAAGTACAACCACTTGCTGAAACTCTCTAAACTCTACGATGTAGAATAATTGGTAAATTACCAATAAAACAATCGAGGGCATCTGTTCATTCAGATGCCCTCGTTTTTTATTAAAGCTAATTACATATTATCCAAGACAGTCTTGTCTTTGTATAAATAATTACGAAATTATCGGAGAAAAAGCCGCCACCAAATTAAATACAAAAGCGATGCTAAACGTGTAAAACACGTTTAGCATCGCTTTTCTTAATTATTTTTATTCCTTTATTTTGCAAACATCCACCCAACCTATGCTGTTTGAGCATTGAACCAACTCGTCTATTGACAATCCAATTGCACTGTTGCTGCTTCCGCATGCTGGGTAGACTTTGTCAAATCTTTTTAGCGAAATATCAAGATAAACCATTACACTTTTGTTGATTGCGAACGGGCAAACTCCGCCTACCGCGTGCCCTACTTTTTCTTCCACTTCCTGTGGTGGTATCATTTTAGCTTTTGTACTAAATTGGGCTTTGTATTTGGCATTATCCAGTTTGGTGTCGCCCGCAGTAACAATTAGTACGCTCTCAGTCTCTGTTTCACAAGCAATCGATTTTGCAATGCGTTCAGGTTCACATCCCAATGCTTTTGCTGCCAACTCTACCGTAGCAGAAGATGTGTCAAACTCCTCAATCTTATCAGCAACGCCAAATTGCTTTAGATATTCTCTTACTTTTTCAACTGACATTGTATGAATTCCTTTATCACATTTTTAAAAAGCAGTGCAAAGTAGTAATCACTCTGCACCGCTTTTTTCAATTTATTTGGTTTCTGGCTGTGCCGAAGCATCAATTTTAATGTGCAGCTCGCGCAGGCTCTTATCCTCAACGGTGTTGGGGCACTGGCTCATCGGCTCGCTTGCATTCTGTACTTTGGGGAATGCAATCACGTCGCGAATGCTGTCTTTTTCAAGCATCAGCATCACAAGTCTGTCCAAACCGAATGCCATACCACAGTGCGGTGGTGCACCGTATTTGTATGCGTCGATGAGGAAACCGAACTTCTCCCTTGCGTCCTCCATCGTAAAGCCCAGTGCTTTAAACATACGCTCCTGCAACTCGGGGTCGTTGATACGAACCGAACCGCCGCCCACCTCGCAGCCGTTCATAACCATATCGTATGCTCTTGCAAGGCAATGCGCAGGGTCTTTTTCCACCATATCAATGTCTTCTACTTTCGGCATGGTAAACGGGTGGTGTTTTGCCACGTAACGGTTTTCTTCTTCGCTGTACTCAAACAGCGGGAAGTCGGTAACCCACAGCAAATCAAAGGTACCTTCTTTAATTAGTCCCAGTCTGTCGGCCATTTCACAGCGCAGTGCACCGAGAGAATCGTACACCACGTTGTTGTCGGCGTCTGCCACTACCAGCAGAACATCGCCTTTTTTTGCACCCATTCTTTCGCGAATAGCGTTTTTCTCTTCTTCATTCAGGAATTTTTCAAAGCTGGATGTCTCGCTGTCTTCGGTAAGGCGGGTGTATGCCAAGCCTTTCGCCTTGTAGGTTTTTACAAAGTCGGTTAGCTTATCAATCTCTTTACGCGAAAGATGGTGTGCACCGTCTTTTACATTGATCGCGCGGACACTGCCTCCGCCTGCAATTGCACCTGCAAACACCTTAAACTCGGTATTTTTCAAAATATCCGAAAGGTCTATCAACTCCAAACCAAATCTGGTATCGGGTTTGTCCGAGCCGTAACGGTTCATCGCCTCAGCATAAGAGATTCTGCGGAACGGAGTTTCAATATCAACCCCGAGTGCATCTTTCATGACACGTTTGATAAAGCCTTCGTTGGTGCACATGATGTCTTCTTCATCGGCAAAAGACATCTCAAGGTCGATTTGGGTAAACTCCGGCTGACGGTCTGCACGCAAGTCCTCATCACGGAAGCATCGTGCAATTTGTAGGTAGCGGTCAAACCCCGAGAGCATCAACAGTTGCTTGTAAAGCTGCGGCGACTGCGGCAATGCGTAAAATTTGCCCTCGTGTAAACGAGACGGCACCAAATAATCGCGCGCACCCTCTGGGGTAGATTTGATGAGAATAGGGGTTTCTATTTCAAGAAAGTTGTGTTCATCGTAGTAGTCGCGCGCAACCTTTACAATTTTATGGCGCATCTGGATAGCACGCTGCATTTCGCTGCGGCGCAGGTCAAGGTAACGGTATTTCAACCGCAGCTCTTCCTTTACATTGGTGGTATCGGTAATTTCGAACGGGGGGGTTTGTGCTTTGCCCAAAATACGCAGGTCAACCACAAAAATTTCTATATCGCCTGTTTTGATGTCTTTATTGATTGCTTCGCGTTTGCGAACAACACCTTTTGCCATAATTACATACTCGCCGCGCAAAGTCTCTGCTTTTTCAAACACTTCGCGTGCGGTTGCATCGTCAAAAGCAAGCTGTAAAATGCCGCTACGGTCACGCAAATCGATAAAAAGAAGATTGCCCAAATTGCGAATTTTTTGAACCCAACCTGCTACAACCACTTCTTTACCAATGTTATCAATGGTGAGTTCTGTACAATAATTGGTTCGTTTTAAACCGTTCATAGTATCAGCCATATTATTTCTCCTCCGTTATGTTGGCTTGTTCTATCCCACAGGTGATGACAGAAACCTGCTCGTCATAGATAAAATCCACCAAATCATCAAACGCAACCTCTTTGGTTTCGCCTGTACTCATGTTTTTAACCAGTGCTTTGCCTGCTGCAAGCTCGTTGTCGCCCAAAATACAGCTGAATTGGCAGCCAAGCTTATCGGCATACTTCATCTGTGCTTTTACACTTCTGCCAACGGTATCGCATTCGGCATAAAATCCCTCTTTGCGTAGCTCGTTTACAAGGGCAAATGCTTTTACCGATGCCTCCTCGCCGATGCTGCCGATGTAAATGGTGCAAGGGGTTCTCTGGGGGAACTCCGCGCCGCTCGCCTCCATTACTTTGATAAGGCGTTCAAGCCCCATTGCAAAACCGATACCCGCAAGTTTTGGTCCGCCAAGCTGCTCGATCATACCGTCGTAACGGCCGCCGCCGCACACCGTACCCTGTGCGCCAATGCTGTTGGTTACAAACTCAAACACCGTTTTAGTGTAATAATCCAGCCCGCGCACAATGTTTGGGTTAATGATGTAGGGTATTTTCAGCGAATCCAGGCGTTTTTTCAGCCCTTCAAAGTGGCTCTTACAATCATCACAGATATAATCAAGCACTTTGGGCGCGTCTTTTGCAATTTCAGCACAAACAGGGCTTTTGCAATCTAAAATGCGCATCGGGTTTTTTTCAAGGCGGCCAAGACATGTTTCGCATAGCTTTTCCTGATGTGCTTTAAAATATGCGATGAGTGCTTTGTGATATTCGGCACGACAGGTGGGGCAGCCAATGGAGTTGAGCTCGAGTGTTAAATCTTTTACACCCAGTGTATCAAAAATTTCGTGCACCATAGCAATTACTTCTGCATCGCATGCAGGCGAATCGGAGCCGTAAACCTCGGCACCGAACTGGTGGAACTCACGTAGTCTGCCCGCCTGGGGTTTTTCGTAGCGGAAGCAGGATACATTGTAGCTCACCTTTACGGGCAGAGCACCGTTGAGCAAGCCGTTTTGAATGGCAGCGCGCGCCATACCTGCGGTACCCTCGGGGCGCAGCGTGATAGAGCGGTTGCCCTTATCTAAAAACGTATACATCTCTTTTTGCACCACATCGGTGGTGTCACCTACCGAGCGGTTGAACAATTCGGTATGCTCAAAGGTGGGAACTCTCATTTCCTGAAAGCCGTACAGCTTTGCAATCTCCATGGTAAGCTGTTCAACATACTGCCACTTATAGCTTTCCTGCGGCAAAACATCTTGCGTGCCTTTTGGCGCCTGTGTCAACAATGCCATTTTGTTCTCTCCTTTTATTTTTTAGCGGCTTTTCTACAGCCAGTGTTGATAAATTTTTTGTTTGTTGTTCGCCCCTACATGGTTGGTGCAAGCCCTGTGGCTACGTGGTTTACAATTTGGAGCTTACACGAACCTATGCTCGGCTTGGGTGTGGCACTGCCCACAAAAAAAATACTCCTATCCCTGTAATAGGGACGGAGTATCATAACCCGTGGTGCCACCCTGATTGAGCGCATATGCGCCCCACTCGAGAACCTTTTAACGCAAGGCAAACGGACGAGAACTACACAGCAATTTGCCTTCGCTCTGCCAACTCTCGGGGGTCTGTTCACTGCACGCATTGCACAAACACGCTTTCAGCCGCGGCGTGTTCTCTCTGTAGTGTGCGGGGGTTACTTTTCCCGATACAATCGCTTTTAACACGTATATTGTACAACTTTTACTACAAAAAGTAAACATCAAGTTTTACCGCCGCTACCCGCTGTTTAGCGAATGTTGCCGGTTGTTTTTGGGTTGACGATGTTTCTCCAATCGAGGTCTCCGCGCTCTAATGCATGGATGAGTGCCTCGGCGGTAGCAATATTGGTTGCAACCGGAATGTTATGCACATCGCAAAGACGCAACAGCTGTGCTTCGTCAATATCGTTGGGCTTTACGGTAAGCGGATCGCGGAAGAACAGCAAAAGGTCAATTTCGTTGCAGGCAATACGCGCTGCAACCTGCTGGTCGCCGCCCTGTCTGCCGCTTAAAAAACCCACTATTTCAAGTCCGGTAGCCTCCGACACCATCTTTGCGGTTGTACCTGTTCCGCAAAGGTTATGGCGGCTGAGTATCCCGCAATATGCAATACAAAATTGTACCATAAGTTCTTTTTTCGAATCGTGAGCTGTTACTGCTATATTCACAAATTTCCCTCCAATTGTAATTCTATGTATTACTGAAACGATTTATTTAACATTAATAGACTGCTAAATCCACAAATTCACCTGTGATGCGCCTTGCTATATTTTGCAGTGCTCTGCCCGCCAAATAGCGCACAGGCAGCATGCGCCCCTGAGACAATGCCCGCACCATTTCGGGCTCGTAGGGTATTACACCAATAAGCGGCTCAAGCACGGTGTCAATTACCACGTCGAGGTTGGGCAGTACCTCTAGCTTGCCGCGGTTTGTTTTTACTTTGTTAATGATAATACGCTGTTTTTTCAAGCCTCGGTCATCATCGAGGTAATCGGACAAAATTTTGGCATCTCGCATCGAAATAGGGTCCGGCGTAACAACAAGCAGCGCCAAATCAGATACCTTTGCGATATCGGCAAGAGTCCTGCCAAAGCCCGCCGGTGTCTCAATCAAAATGTAGTCGTAGTAGCTCGAAAGCCCTTTGCAGAGTTTATGAAAAAGCTCTGACGAATAGGTTGAATCTGGGCGAAAGGTTGCCGGCATCATCGAAAGATTTTCAGTAATAGGCGATTGATAAATCGCCTTGATGGGTTCACATCTGCCGCACAGCACATCAGAAATATCATGTACTGTGGTTTCGTTTACGCCGAGCATGATGTCTAGGCAGCGTAAGCCGCTGTCCATCTCCAAAATAAGCACCTTTTTGCCCAGCCTTGCCAGATGATAACCCAAGCCGGAACAGACGGAGGATTTGCCAACGCCGCCTTTACCTGAAGTGATCATAATAATCTTAGCCATCATGTCGTATTGCTACCCTTTCACAAATGAGCATACTATCCCATTAATGCTTATCTTATCATATCACAAATACATCTAAATTCAAAGCATTATTTTTTAAATAATTGGTAAATAAGACAAAAAAATCACAAATTTAATTAAGAAAGCAAAGTTTCAATCGCTTGGGGTTTTTCAGAGTCTTTGTTTGCAAAAAAGTATTGGTCAAAAATAGCTTTCGCTACCGGTACACCGGTGTATCCATGCCAACCATCTTCAATTACAACTGCAACCGCAATCTCGGGCTTTTCAGCGGGTGCAAATGCAATATAAACCGAGTTTACCGTTTGCGAGCTGGTTTCGGGGGTACCGGTTTTTGCGGCAACGGTGACACCGTAGTTGTTAAAAGCACCCAAAGACGTACCGTTGGGGCCGGCTGCCGCAATCATACCGTCGCGAACTACATCGACAACACCGGGTTTAAGCTGCAAATCTGCCATAACCTCTGGCTTTGATTCTTTAACGGTCTGCTCAAAATTGTACGAAACCACGCTTTTTACCAAATGCGCCTTCATACGCACACCGCCGTTTGCAATGGTTGCCGTATAATTGGCAATTTGAAGCGGAGAAAACTCGTTGCCGCCCTGCCCTATGGATGCCATTACGACGTTGGCTGCTTCCCAGCGCTCACCATGCGATTCGCTGTATTCTTTACTGGCGCGCTGGCCGATGTTCTCGGGCAGCTCGATGCCGGTTGGTTCGCCCAAGCCCAGCATCTTGCTGTATTTGTTGATTTTATCAATGCCTTGTTTCCATCCGGTATCGTAAAAAAAGATGTTACAGGAATGCTGCAAAGCCGTTACCACGTTGATATTGCCGTGCACGCTCAAACATTTTGGCTTGTAATCGTTCCACATTTGAAAACGCCCCGTACAATTTACAAGGCTGCCGCGTTCAATTACCCCTTCGTTGAGTGCACCAATTGACACCGCGGGTTTATACGTGGAGCCGGGTGCATACTTGCCGTTGAGTGCGCGGTTAAAAAACGGCAGCAGGGGGTTTTTGGCGTTATCGGTGTAATCTTGCTGATAGGTTGCAAGATTGTAGGACGGATAGCTTGCAGATGCAAGCACCTCACCCGTAGGCACGTGGATAACCACAGCCGCACCTACATCTGCCTCTTTACCTTTGCCGGGCGGTGCAGTCTGCTGCAAGTTTTTAATCTGTTTCTCTAAACTTTGCTGCGCTACACGCTGCAATTCTTTATCGATGGTAAGCACAACGGTGTTCCCCGGCTGAGGCGCCTTGGTTTCTACAACTTCCAGTACATCGCCTTTGTTGTTGAGCGTTATTTGGCGCTCACCACTGGTACCGCGCAGTTCACTTTCCAACGCCTGCTCGATACCCTCTTTGCCCACAATATCATTTGCAGCATAACCTTTTTCTTTATACTTATCCATTTCGTCGGCGAAAATAGGGCCGATTCTGCCGATGATATGCGGGGCAAGGTCTGCGCTAACATATTCGCGAATGGCACTTTCCCTCACGTCCACGCCGGGCAGGTTAAACGAGTTCTCTTTAATTTTAGTGATGGTCGAAATGGAGATATCTTCGGCAAAGGTGTATTGCACCTTGTAGTTAAAGCCGCGCTGTTCCATTTCGTAACGAACACCGGCAACCAAACGTTGCTGTTCGGGGGTATAGTTTTCAAGTTGATAGCGTTCCACCAACCAATACCACACATCTTGTGCGGTAGCCGCCGAGTTTACGTTTACAGACTTCTTTAACCGAGCAACGTCCCCCTCATTTTCGGTAAAGGCAAACGGCGGAGTTTTAGCCAAAGGCAGGTTGTCAATCCAGTTTTCGCCCGATTGCTTCATAATATCAATCAGCCTTAAAATCATGTCGTTTTCTTTGCCGTGGTCTAAAAACGCCATATCAAATACAACGTTAAAACCGGTGCGGTTCACCACCATCGGCCTGCCGTAGCGGTCAACAATTTCGCCGCGTGCGGCGGCAACGGTTTGTTTTTGCTCAGAGCGTTTGTTGGCAAGCTCGCTGTATTCGGCGCCCTCAACAATCTGCATTGTAATTAAGCGGAGACCGAACAATACCCCAATTGCCAAAAAAAGCACAGCAAGTAATGTTATGCGAAGCTTCGGAGAAATTGGTATCATGCGTTACCGCCCCTTTCTGGCAATGGTTTTACACACATCTTTTTAATTTTATCAAAAAGGTATGTTTGCTTTATGAACATACTATAAAAACTGTTTTTACCAAATCGTTATATTTTGAGCTTTTTATCAAAAAAAGCTTTCAAGCTGCGCGCCATATAATAAAACGGGATAATTGCAACGGTGGAATACACGGCTGTGGGCAAGGTTGAAAAAACAAAAACACGGTAGCTGTTTTCAAAGCCCCATATCTGAAAATAGAAAAAATATTCGATTAGCCCGCGCAAAAGCAGCACAGCAAAACCAAGCATCAGTGCGTTGGTCAGCTTGAGCTGTGTAAGGTAAATGGTAAGCAAACCCACTGCAACACAGCCTGCCATAACCAATATGCCGTTAAAACCAAAAATGGTAAAACTGGCAAGGTCGCACAGCAAGCCTGCAAATGCACCCATAATACCGCCCGCAAGCTCCCCTTCGTACATTGCGTAGCACACCGCGGCAGGCACCACCAAAATAGGCTTAACCCCATAAACAGAAAACAAGAACGGTGTTGTTTGTACGATATAAAGCACAATTAAAATTAAAACCATGCTAAAATATTTTAAAAACCAGATGTGCTTTTTGCTCGTCACGGTGCACCACCGCCCGCCTCTGCTTCGCTTTGAGCTGACGATGAGGATGATTCCGCGCCGCTGCTTTCGGCAGATTCCGTCTGATCGGGTACGGTACCGCCGATGGGATTGGAGGAAGCTTCCCCTTGCCCTGCAAAAGATGTAATGACCAAAACATCTTTTATGCTCTTGATGTTGGCGGTAGGCTCAAGCACCGCATACAACGAACTGCCGTGGCTTTCGGGTGCAACTTTTACGATTTTACCCACAACCTGCTCTTTGGGGTATTGTCCGCTGATGCCCGATGTAACGACAAGGTCGCCCACAGCCGCACCACTTTCGCGCGGCAGCAGGTACATTTTGCAAAGCCCCTTTTCGGCAAGCTGCACCGTACCTGTCACCAAAGCCGTATCTCTGGTGCGCGAATCGTAAACGCCAATGTTTGTAGCAGGGTCCAAAATAGTGGAAACTTTCGCATAGGTAAGCCCCACCTCTGAAATAATGCCCACTAAGCCGTCTGCCGTGATAACAGAATCACGCACATTAATGCCGTCAAGCGTACCCTTATCGATGGTAAAGGAGTAAAAACGGTCGGAGGCATCTCGCCCTACAACCGCGGCAGGCTCAAATTCCAACTCGGGGTTGCGCTCTTTTATCTCCAAAAAGCCTTCATAAACCTCATTCTGGTGCTTTATCTTATCGTAATCCACCAGCTTTTGGTTTAATTCTCGTATCGTTTGTTTTTGCTTTTCATTTTCAACTTTAATTGCCTTTGCATCTACAAAAGTTGAAAAAAAATCGGTTACGCTGCCGGATATACCGGCAGAAAGTTTTTGAAACGGTGTGGTAACCGCACCCAGCAGGCTCGAAGTCACCGTTCCAAACCCTCCGGTCCATGCCGCACGCAGCATAAATGCGCCTATAACAACCGTAACACCAAGCAGTATCTTGAACCGTACCGATGAAAAAAATTCTTTCAACAGTGACACCTCCTGCTATGTAAAATTATTAGGCTTTTCACACGGTTTCAATCAAGAATTTTCAAAAAGCCTGCTGTTTATCCTCATCAAAATGCGGGTCGTTGTGTCGGTATCCCTTACAACAACCCGCAAACGTCAACTTATTTGTCTTTTAGTATTTTCTGTCATCCTCAGAGAGAACATCAACCAATTTGCCCAAATCCTCGAGCACGCGCCCTGTACCGATAGCAACACAGTCCAGCGGATTTTCGGCAATGTAAACGGGCATGCCGGTTTCTTCTGCTACCAATTTATCCAAGTTTTTAAGCAGTGCACCCCCGCCTGTAAGTGTAATGCCATGGTCAATGATATCCGCAGAAAGCTCGGGGGGTGTTCTTTCCAATGTTACTTTAATTGCATCCAAAACAGCAGAGAGAGGATCTTCGAGTGCGTCGCGAATTTCGGCAGGAGTAATGTAGATATTTTTGGGCAAACCATCTACAAGGTTTCTGCCCTTGATTTCCATCGGTTCTTCATCTTCGTAAGGGTAAGCAGAACCGATGTTGATTTTAATTGCTTCAGCGGTTCTTTCGCCGATGAGAAGGTTGTACTTTTTCTTGACATATTGAATGATCGAAAGATCGAATTCGTCGCCGCCCACGCGCACCGAACGTGCTGCAACAATGCCGCCGAGCGAGATTACCGCAACTTCGCTGGTACCGCCGCCGATATCAACCACCATGCTGCCGGTAGCCTCGGCAACAGGCATACCTGCACCGATTGCCGCCGCCATGGGCTCTTCGATGATAGAAACTTGCTTTGCACCCGCTTTTAGGGTTGCCTCTTTTACCGCACGGCGCTCAACAGCGGTTACGCCGGATGGGATGCAGATGACAACACGCGGTCTTGCAAAAGAAGAATTGTTAAATACCTTTTTAATAAAGATTTCGAGCATACTTGCAGTGATGTCAAAATCGGCGATAACGCCGTCTTTTAAAGGACGAACCGCAACGATAGAACCGGGGGTTCTGCCGATGACGTCTTTGGCCTCTTGTCCTACATATCTAACTCGGTCAGAGCGGGTATCTACCGCAACGACAGAGGGCTCACGCATAATAATGCCTTTTCCCTTCATAAAGATGAGGGTATTTGCTGTACCAAGATCGATACCGATATCCTTTGTAAAAGAAAACATATGGCTTCCCCTTTCGCGGCGAGGTGCCGCAGCTGATTCGTTCAAACAACTATTTATAAGTAATGATTTTTACTCAGACTTTTTCATTGTCCATAATATTATACCCCTAAAACGAGATTTCCACAATATTTAACGGCATTTTTAATTGTAAACAAATACTAAACTTTGCTTTCGCCATTGATTTTAGCAAGTTCTCGCTTCAGCCGCGCAACCGGGAGACCCATTACATTAAAAAAATCGCCCTCTATTTTTTCTACAAGTATACTGCCCTCGCCCTGAATGCCGTATGCCCCCGCTTTGTCAAACGGTTCTTCGGTTTCAATGTAATTATCTATTTCTTGCGCAGTAAGAGGATAAAACCATACTTTGGTGCATTGTGTAAACGATACCGCTGTTTGTTTAAAACGCAGCGACACACCGGTATAAACCTGATGTTCTCTGCCCGAAAGTAAGGCCAGCATGCGTTTCGCATCATCCGCGTTTTGGGGTTTGCCGAGTATTTCACCATCCACCGCTACAACGGTATCGGCACCGATAATCAGGTCGTTGGGGCGGTTTTTTTGCACATGCAGTGTTTTTTGTTTTGCAAGCAGCTCGCCTACATCGCAAGGTGCTGTTCCCTGAGGAATTACCTCTTCAATATCAGCAGGAATCACCTGAAAATCTTTATAGATATGTGCCAGCAGCTCTCTGCGCCGCGGCGAACCCGAAGCCAAAATAACGTCCATGCTGTTTTCCTCCTTTTAAAAAGCTTTTATGTATGCACGATAGTTTTGTTTTTGTGTTATTTAAAGTCAAAGCCGATTTACCAAGCCTTTATACATAAAGATAGAAAGAATCACACAAATAATTTGCGCGATATTAATGCCAAACTCAAAGCCAAATGCGAGTTTGAGCACCGACAAATCAAGAATCATGGGGTTGGCTACATCAATGCCGATACTGTTGCCGTAAGAAAGCCAGCTGAGAATCGGCATATCTGCCGTAACCTTTGCAAGCAGTGCACCTACAATGACACCTGCAAGCAGCATAAAAATGAGCATCAAATTCTTTTTCCACTTCATTTTGTCTTCCCCCTGTAAAATACCTGCTGTCTAATCGCCTATGCCTGTGCTGCCAAACCCGCCTTCGCCGCGCTCGGTATCGTCAAGCGCTGTACATTCTTCCAATTTCGGGTGCAGTACCGGCGCGATTACCATTTGGGCAATGCGGTCGTTTGGGTTTACAGTAAACGCCTGTGATGAATAATTAGTAAGCCCTACAATAATTTCGCCGCGATAATCGGCATCGATAACACCCACGCAGTTTGCGGGTACAATGCCGTGCTTGATACCAAGCCCGCTGCGCGCATACACAAATGCGGCACATTCGGCGTTGGGCAGTGCGATTGCAAGCCCCGTACCGATTTTACACGTTTGCCCCGCTGCAATGGTAACGGGTGCATCGATGCATGCATGTAAATCGTAGCCTGCACTGCCTCCGGTTGCATTTTGGGGGATTTGTGCGCCTTCGCGCAGTTTTTTTATTTTAAGCGTCATAATTTTCTCCGTTCTGTTTTTCTGAAAAGGGGCTTATACCTGACTTGTTTGTGCAGGCAAACCCGCAATGTGACTGTGGACGCGCTGCATAATCATATCCAATGCAACAATGTTTCGCCCGCCCTCCAGCACAATAATATCCGCGGCACGCTTGCTTGGTTCCACAAACTGCTCGTGCATCGGTTTTACGGTATCGAGGTACTGGTTTACCACCGATTCCAAGCTGCGTTTGCGTTCCAACACATCGCGCATAATGCGCCGCAAAATACGTACATCCGCATCGGTATCCACAAAAATTTTAATATCCATCAAATCGCGCAACTCTTGGTTTTGGAAAATGAGAATACCCTCAACAATAATCACTTTGGTGGGGTGTATTTCCACCGTTTTATCGGTGCGGTTATGGATGGAATAATCGTAAACCGGACAGCGCACACTTTCGCCGCGCCGCAGCCGATTTACGTGTTCAATCATCAGTTCGGTGTCAAACGCATCGGGGTGGTCGTAATTCAGCTTGCTGCGCTCGTCATAAGTCATTCCATCGTGCTGCTTATAATAATTATCGTGGTAAATAATACTCACATCATCGCCAAATCGCTCTTTCAGCCGCTCGGTAAGCGTAGTTTTTCCACTGCCGGTGCCACCCGCAATACCAATAATCATAATACCCATTCAATTACCCTCCGTATATTTTGCTATTGGATATTCCTATAGTATAGCCCACGCGTGATGTTTTCCCGTTTTCCGCCGTGTTGGTACTCATAAATCAATCGCGCGCACTCCTGTTGTGTTTCGGCGGTAAAGTACAACGTAAGAAAAGAAACCCCCGCCAGTTCGGGCAGCCTGTCCGCTAAATAAAGCGGCACATGGTTAAACACTTCGGTCATCTTTTTGGTTCCGCCGCATCCAACCAAAAAGCCGTTGCCCAATCGGTCGTACATTTTTGTCATACCATTACAGCTTGCACAATCTTTTTCAAGTTTAACGGGGCAATTGCGGGTAATCATCAGCGGTAAATGCCCATATGCTATCATACCATAAGGTACAGAATCGGCAAGTCGTTTTATATCGTTTAAGTTCAGTTCATACGATACAGTAATGTCCTTGCAGCCAAGCGCGGCGTACGCCCCAAGTGCATAGCTGTTGGTAATATTGAGCGCAAAATCGCCCATTACGTTAAACCCCTGCTGCTTTGCGGCATACACCCCGCCCATATTGCCCGCCAAGATACGGGTAACCCCTTTTTGCTTGAGTGTATCCAGCGCAGGCTGAATATCGCGGTAATTTTCAAAATCGATGCGAGGCAGTTCCGCCACCAGTTTTTCTAAAACCGCTTGGTCGGTTACCTTTGCCGCCTCTTTTACCGGCAGAATAATAGCTTCCAGTTGGTTGATTGCAGCCAATGGAATCTGCTGCAAATTGGCAAATCTGCCTCTAATTTTATACTTAATGTTATATTTATCTTTATTTATACTCAAATTGTCTTGATTTAGGGGGTAGTAAGGGATTGATTTTGCCGCTGCACGCAGCTCTGTTATTTTCTCAATCGCTTCGCGGCGCAAAACATTCAATCGCGATACAGGCATCATCAAACGGGCAGCACCCGCAGGCAATTCGGTACTTTCCCCCTGCGCTGCAATTTGGGTATCCCCCGTTTCGGCGCCATAACAGATAGTAAGCTTTTCAATTTTATATGGGGTGCCGCCCAGCTTTGCCATGCTCTGCAAAATCATTTCGGGCGTGGTGGGTTTATTTACCGCAAGCTGCGGGCACTCCCCCTCGGCGGTGACGGAATTACCATCTTCGTCGGTGAGTGTAAGAACCGCAGGCTTGTCCTTTTGCAGCACAAAGCTACCCGCAAGCGCCACACGCGGCACCTCTTTGCGGTAAAGCTGTGCAAGGTCTTTGAGAACACTGTCTGCCGAAACCACATCTTCTTTGCCGCGAACACCAAACATGTCGTTGCCAAGGCGTGCATTGTAATAACCCTGAGTAAAACCAGAGCGAGAAAATACTGCTTGTAAAGTATCCATATCCACAAAATCGCCTTTTAATGCGTTTTTGCAGGCAGTCACCGCTGCGGCAACATATTCGGGGCGCTTCATCCTGCCCTCTATTTTTATTGAGGTTACCCCCAAATCGCTCAGCTCGTTTAATTGCTGCACCAACGACATGTCTTTTAGCGACAGGTTGTACGCGCCCTTTTTCTGCACGTAAAAAGGCAGCCGGCACGGTTGGGCGCAAAGCCCGCGGTTGCCGCTGCGTTCGCCAATAATGGAACTCATATAGCATTGCCCCGACACACACATGCAAAGTGCGCCGTGCACAAAAACTTCGGTTTCAAGGGTAGTGCCCTGCACTACCTCAGCTATTTCTTGTTTGCTCATTTCGCGGGCAAGCACAACGCGCGAAAAGCCCAGTTCTTCCAGCTGCTTTGCGCCTGCAAGGTTGTGTACCGCAAGCTGTGTGGATGCATGCATGCAAAGGTTGGGTGCCATTTTGCGAATCAGGCTTGCCAAACCCAAATCCTGCACAATCACAGCATCTATGCCCAAATCACATGCGGTTTTTACCAGTGCAAGCGCTTCTTCAACCTCTTTTTCAAGCACTACAATGTTGAGTGTAAGGTGCACCTTTACCCCGTGAATATGGCAATACTCTACCGCTTCACGCAAGGCATCGCCGGCAAAATTTGCAGCATTTCGCCTTGCATTCAATGCAGCTCCGCCAAGGTAAACCGCATCTGCACCGCAGATTACAGCAGCTGTCAACTGTTCTTGCGCGCCAACCGGCGCTAAAATTTCAATTTTATTCATCTATTCGTTTTGCCCTCGTTTTACCATTTCTAGTTCGCGCTTTAAGCGCGCAATCTCACGTTTTGCTTCATCTGCTTCAATGCGTGCCCTGCCCGCGTCCTCAAGATAAGAATTGATTTGTCCGCGCAGATGGTCGGAATTTTGCTCCGCCTCTTTGTATGCATCTAAAAAGTTCAGTGCAGTCAGCGCAAGGGCCTCGTTAAAAGTGAGGTTCTGCGCACTGTCCATCAGTTCCTTCACACTGGCATCAATGGTATTGCCCAGCTCTTTGATATACTTTTCATCTTTTTTGCTGGTGATGATAAACTTCGCCCCGTATATCTCAATTCTTACTCTGTTGATGGTATCCATATCGTTTAACCTCCTGTATTTTTGGCGGTATACACCGCATTGTACTGCTCTTTATAATCTATTTCATTATAATCCATTTTTCATTAATTAGAAAGTATGTATCTCTATAAATTTGAATTTGTTTGCACAGCCTGATGTATAATTTGCATTCGATTTTTGTTTGATTCCATACTGTTCTTGTACAAAAATTATATAAAAACTCGAAATGTGCCGTTTTTTGCTTTTGATAAGGCGTTTTGTCCATAAACCCAAACCCAAATTATATTGTCTTTTTTGCCAAATCTGTATATAATTTAATATGCAAGCAACCCTAAATGTTACCCCTTGTAATGTTATTTTACAGGTTCTTCTTGCACCGCGCAAAAAGGAGAGCCTGTTTTTATCTGATAGACATCCTTACAGCGCGGAGAAATGGCGGTTGATCACATGAAGCATCTTACAAAACACGAACTCAAAACCAGTATCGAAAACAAACTGGTAAACGCACTCGGTGTGGATACCGAAACCGCATCTGACGCCCTTTATTACAAGGCACTTTCCATGGTGGTTGTAGATTATTTACAAGAAAAGCACAAACGCTTTGCGGTTGATACCAATTCCAACGGTAAAAAACAGGTGTATTACCTTTGCATGGAGTTTTTAATGGGCAGAAGCCTGAAAAACAGCCTTTACAACCTTGAGATCGTAAACAATGTGCGCGATGCACTGAACGATTTTGGCGTAAAGCTTGATAAATTGTACGATTACGAACCGGATGCAGGGTTGGGTAACGGCGGTTTAGGCCGTTTGGGCGCCTGTTTTTTAGATGCGCTTGCAACACTCGATTACCCCGCAACCGGTTACTCCATCTGCTACGAGTACGGCATTTTTAAACAAAAGATTGTAGACGGCTGGCAAACCGAGCTGCCCGACTACTGGCTGCCGGGCGGAGAGGTTTGGCTCTCGCCCCGCCCCGAAAAAGCCGTTGACGTACATTTTGGCGGCGAAGTAGAAGAATTTTGGGATAACAACTACCATCACGTCAATTACAAAAACTACACCACCGTCAAAGCTGTACCATACGATATGTATGTAAGCGGGTACGACAGCAAAGGGGTGTCGCGCCTGCGTTTATGGAAGGCTACCGCATCGGGGTTGGATATGGACAGTTTCAACCGCGGCGATTACATTTCGGCGTTGGGAGCAAATTCGATGGCAGAGGTTATCAGCAAGGTGCTGTACCCCAACGACAACCACAACGAGGGCAAAAGCCTGCGTCTGCGTCAGCAGTATTTTATGGTTGCTGCATCGGTGGGCGATATTATCAACCGCCATATGGCAACCTACGGCACGCTCGATAATCTGGCTGAAAAAGTTGCCATCCACATCAATGACACCCACCCCACGCTTGCCATCCCTGAATTGATGCGCATTTTACTGGATGACTGCGGTTACAGCTGGGACGTTGCCTGGAACACCGTAACACAGGTGTTTGCCTATACCAACCACACCGTTATGAGCGAGGCACTTGAAAAATGGAACGAGGATTTGTTCGCCTCGATGCTGCCCCGCATTTATCAGATCATCAAAGAGATGAACAACCGCTTTACCTACGATTTGTATAACACCTATCATCTCGACCACCCTACCGTGGAGCGTATGGCGATTATTGCAAACCGTACCATTCATATGGCAAACCTTTGTGTCATGGCAAGCCACAGTGTCAACGGAGTTTCGGCACTGCACAGCGATATTATCAAAAAAGATGTATTCAACAGCTTTTACAATATTATGCCGCAAAAATTTACCAACGTCACCAACGGCATTGCGTCCCGCCGCTGGCTGTATCAAAGCAATGAGGGGCTTACCCAATTGTTGAGAGAAACCATTGGCAGCGGCTTTATGCACGATATGAGCGAGCTGAAAAAGTTCAATCAATTTGCCGATGATAAAAGCGTGCTAGATGTACTTGCCAAGGTAAAGCTGCAAAACAAACAGAACTTTGCCGCTTACATTGAGCGGACGACGGGGGTTGTGATTGACCCAAACTCTATCTTTGACGCACAGGTGAAACGCCTGCACGAATATAAACGTCAGCATCTCAACGCACTGCACATCCTTGCCACCTACCAGTGGCTGCAAGAAAACCCCCATGCCGAGGTAACCCCGCATACCTATATCTTTGGTGCAAAAGCGGCGCCCGGGTATTTTCTTGCAAAGCAGATTATCAAGCTGATCTGTACTTTGCGCGATGAAATTGAAAAAGACCCTGTTATCCGCGAAAAACTGCGCATTGTCTATCTTGAAGATTACCGTGTGACACTCAGCGAACTGCTCATGCCCGCATCGGAGGTATCGGAACAGATTTCGCTTGCAGGCACCGAAGCATCGGGTACCGGTAACATGAAGCTGATGCTGAACGGCGCACTTACCCTTGGCACCTACGACGGTGCAAACATTGAAATTGCACAGCACGCGGGCGAAGAGAATATGTTTATTTTCGGCATGCGCGCCGACGAAGTAAAAGAACAAAAGATTTGCTACGACCCGCACGCCATTTACCGCGATAACGCCGTACTGAAACGAGCCCTTGACCAACTGAATAAAGGCATTGGCGGCAACACATTCCACGATATCTTCCATTCGCTTGTAAACAGCGACCCATACATGGTACTTCGGGATTACGACTCTTATGACGCGGCTCATCAGCTTGTGGTACGCACCTATGCCGACAAATACAAGTGGCAGGCAATGTCGCTGCGCAATATTGCCGAATCGGGCTTTTTCTGTGCCGACCGCGCCATTGGGGAATATGCGCAGAATATTTGGAAATTAAGATAAAGGCAGCCATGTGCTTTCATCATGTTTTGTAAAACGAGTTAGGGGATTTTATTGTTATGTCTTTTGTTTATTTCGACAGCCGCAGCACGCAATTTAAAAAACCGTTTGGTGCGTTAAAAACCGGGGAACAGGCGGAGTTTCGCATCCACCTGCCAAAAAACGGCGAATTTACGCACCCGCGTATGCTGCTTTTTCAGGCGGATGTTTGGGACGCACCGCAGGTAATTGAGATGAGCTTTGTAAAAGCCGAGCTTACCTGCAACGTATTCTCTTGCAAGCTCTCGCTCCCAGCACCCCAACTTTATTTTTACTGTTTTGAGGCCGAGCAAAACGGCTCTATCAAAAAGCTTTCGCGAACCGCCGACAATACCGGTGCCTTTTCAGATACCCCTTCCCTGCTGTGGCAGCTGACGGTGTATAGCGCAGAATTTGATACACCCGATTTTTTAAAGGGCGGCATTCTGTATCAAATCTTCCCCGACCGCTTTTGTTACAGCGGTAAACCCAAACAAAACGTACCTGCCGACCGTAAGGTGCATACAAATTGGTATGAAATGCCCGATTACCTGCCCAACGAGCAAGGTATCATCACCAACAGCGATTACTTTTGCGGTGATTTGCAGGGCATTATCAGCAAATTGGATTATCTGCACAGTTTAAATGTTACTTGCATCTACCTGAATCCTATTTTTGAGGCGCATTCCAGCCACCGTTACAACACCGCCGATTACCGTAAAATCGATTGCCTGCTCGGCGATGAAAACGACCTGCCCGAGCTGTGCGCCAAAGGTAAAGAACTTGGTATCAGCGTTATTTTGGATGGTGTGTTCTCTCACACAGGCGATGACAGCGTGTACTTTAACCACAAAAACCGCTACCCTGTGCAAGGTGCTTATAACTCTAAAGAAAGCCGCTACTACCATTGGTACGATTTTACAGAGTGGCCCGACAAATACAGCTCGTGGTGGGGCTTTGATACTTTGCCCAATGTAGACGAAACAAACGATGATTACATCGAGTTTATCTGCGGCGAGGGCGGTGTGTTGCAATACTGGCTGTCGCTGGGCGTGGCAGGCTTCCGTTTGGATGTAGCCGACGAGCTGCCCGATCAATTTCTCGATGCCGTCACTTCTTCGGTGAAATCTTACAACCCGCAAGCGATTGTAATCGGCGAAGTGTGGGAAGATGCCTCGAATAAGATTGCTTACGGTGTACGCAAACGCTACTTCGGCGGTGCACAGCTGGACAGTGTGATGAACTATCCTTTTATGGATAAGATTTTATCGTTTATACGCTACGGCAGAGGCAGCGAACTGAACAGCACTGTGCTGTCGGTTTTAGAGAATTACCCAAAGCCCGTGGTAGATGTACTGATGAACTCGCTGAGCACCCACGATGTGGAGCGTGCCATTACCAAACTGGCGGGCGAACCGCTGAATGGGCAAGACCGTTCTTGGCAGATGGATCATCATTTTCTCAGTGAAGACGACTACCGGCTTGGCAGGCAGCTCTTTTTACTTGCACAGGTACTGCAATTCTTTTTGCCCGGTGTACCTTGCCTGTATTATGGTGATGAAGTGGGGATGACAGGCTACCGCGACCCGTTTAACCGCTGCACCTACCCGTGGGAGAGCGGTGACCGCGAACTGCTGGAGTTCACCAAAAACCTGAGTTCTTTGCGCCACCAATACCGCACACTGCTTGCCGATGCACCTTTTGTACCCATTGTTAGCGATAACAATATCTATTCGTTTACCCGTATAAAAGACGGCGAGGGTTTATTTATTGCTGTAAACCGCGGCAACGATAACTGCAAGCTGGATTTGCCGTTTGAGCCCGAGCTGCTGGCAGGCAGCTTTACAGATAGTGTACTCCCTGCAAAATATTTTACAATCGGTAAAATCGAATAAGTTTTCAACAATAAAAAGCCTCGCGGTTGAAAACTGCGAGGCTTTTTATTTGCGCGGATACGGCTTTCTTTCGTCCGTAAACTCTGTCAAATAATCAATGCTTGTATCAAATATTTTAGCAAACTCTTTTAGCATTGATATGTTGGGCTCTATAATCCCCAACTCCATTTTACTGATGTTGCTTTGGTCTATCCCTGTCAACATCTGCATTTTTACTTGTGTATACCCTTTTTCTTTTCTTAATTCTGCCAATCGCATCACGGCATCACCTCATAGTTATATTATGCAATAATTGCCTATTTGCAATAGGTAATTATTACCTAGGAGGGTTTGCTATGCCAAACTATGAAAAAATGTACTTCGTTTTGTTCCGCAAAGTAAGTGAACAATTGCAGCTTGTACAACAGGTAACCGAAGAAATCTACATTGGTACAGAGGGTGAACAAGAAAAAGAGGGCGGTTCATGAACCGTCCTCTTGGTCTTTCATTGATTTGATTCTGATTGCTTTTTTGCTTGCTTCCGACAAATAGTCTGTGCTATAATAATTTTACAAAGGGCGGTGTAACGTTATGACGGATAAAGAAATTCTGCAAGCCATGCAAACCATGCTTCATCCAATCGGAGAACGCCTTGATAAAATGGATAGGCGGTTCGACAGTATAGATAGTCGTCTCGATGGCATGGATAATCGGTTCGATAGTATAGATAGTCGTCTTGATGGCATGGATAATCGGTTCGATAGTATAGATAGTCGTCTTGATGGTGCAGATAAACAATTCAAGAGCATGAACAGTCGGTTTGATTCTATGCAAAGTGATATTGATGTGATAAAGGGCGACGTCAAGGATATTAAAACACAAGTAAACGTTTTGTATGACTGGGTTGACGGTATCGACATCAAAGTAAAAAAAATCGACGACCGCACCGCATAACAACACCTTAATAGTAAAGCATTGCAGTACATAACAGCAGAGTAAGGTTTTAAAACCTTGCCCTGCTTTTCTTTTTATAAAATTGTGTACAATTCAAGCAAGCATCCATATTTTAAAGCACAAAAAAAGACAACCGCTTTTATAACGATTGTCTTTTTGGTGACCCGTACGGGAATCGAACCCGTGATACCGCCGTGAAAGGGCGGTGTCTTAACCGCTTGACCAACGGGCCGCACTATTATATAAAACTCCTGTAGGAGTATTTACCGATATGGTAGCGGCAATAGGATTTGAACCTACGACACTTCGGGTATGAACCGAATGCTCTAGCCAACTGAGCTATGCCGCCATATATTCCACCTTTTGTTTTATCAGGCGAAATTAATTATACTATATGCTTCCGACATTGTCAATGCTTTTTTACGCTTTTTTCAACAAAATTATGGTTCCCCGCCGCTTTTTTCATATTATCGACGGGGAACTTCATCATTTTATACTATTTGTATTATACGGTATAATTTATACTCAACTATGGGTTGATTGAGTAATTTGGTGCCTCTTTGGTGATATAGATATCATGCGGGTGGCTTTCTTTCAAGCCTGCTCCGGTAATGCGTACAAACTGTGCTTTGGTGTGCATATCTCCAATTGTGGGGCAACCACAGTAACCCATACCGGATTTGATTCCGCCAAGCAGCTGGAATACAGAATCGGCAACAGAGCCTTTATACGGCACACGGCCTTCTACGCCCTCGGGCACCAGTTTTTTGTTATCTTCTTGGAAGTAACGGTCTTTGCTGCCGCATGCCATCGCACCCAAACTGCCCATTCCGCGGTAAACTTTAAACTGTCTTCCCTGGTAAATTTCGCTTTCGCCCGGTGCTTCCTCACAACCTGCCAGCAACGAGCCGAGCATAACCACAGAAGCTCCTGCAGCCAAAGCCTTTACAATATCGCCCGAATATTTGATACCGCCGTCTGCAATAACGGGGATATTATATTTCTGTGCGACACAGGCAGCATCATATATGGCTGTAATTTGGGGCACGCCAATACCTGCTACAACACGGGTGGTACAAATAGAGCCGGGGCCGATACCCACTTTGATTGCGTCGGCACCTGCTTTAATGAGGTCTTCCGCAGCCTCGGCAGTTGCAATGTTGCCCGCAATGAGTGCCACCTCGGGGAATGCCTCTTTCACTTTGTGGACGCAATCCAAAATACCATGGCTGTGCCCATGTGCCGAATCAAGCACCAGCACGTCTACCTGTGCATCAATCAGCGCCTTTGCACGGTCGAGTACATCACTGGTAACACCAATGGCGGCACCGCACAGCAGCCTGCCGTTTTTATCACGCGCCGAGTTGGGGTAACGCACTGCCTTTTCAATATCTTTAATAGTGATAAGGCCTTTGAGTCTCCCCTCACCGTCCACAATGGGAAGTTTTTCAATTTTATGTTTGCGTAAAATCTCCTGCGCACCTTTCAAATCGGTACCTACCGGTGCAGTGATGAGATTTTCTTTAGTCATCACTTCTTTTATTTTGAGATTGTAGTCACTCAAAAAGCGCAGGTCGCGGTTGGTCAAAATACCCACCAGTTTATTGCCTTCATCCACAATAGGCACACCACTGATGCGGTATTTGCTCATCAGTTCATCCGCATCAAAAACAAAATGCTCCGGTGATAAATAAAACGGGTTGACAATAACGCCGTTCTCCGAGCGTTTTACCTTGTCCACTTCATCTGCCTGTTTTTCAATGGACATGTTTTTATGGATGATACCAATGCCGCCCTCACGCGCAATCGCAATTGCCATCAACGATTCGGTGACGGTATCCATCGCTGCTGTCATCAGCGGAGAATTAAGGTAGATATCTCTCGCCAACCTAGTTGAAACATTGATGTCTTTGGGCAAAACGTCTGATTTTGCCGGAATCAACAAAACATCATCAAAGGTTAACCCCTCTTTGACAAATTTTTCTCCATAGTTTGTATTCAGCATCGGCTCTTCCTCCTAAATTATTATTTTTTCCGTAACAGATTGATAGACGATATTTTATCTATTCTATCACTTATTACCCTGCTAAGCAAGCAAATTCCGCGAGAGAATTTGCGAACTTTTCCACATAGTTTTGTTGGTATTGTGGAAAAGTATGATATGTTGACGTTTTAAATGAATATAAAAAAACAGGACAGAATTATTCTGCCCTGTTGATGCAATTTTAGTGTTTGGCAGGGTTTACATAGGTAGGAGCGTACTTGCTGGATTGCAGCTTTTTCACCTCACGGTAGTAGGCATATGTCATCGGCTTCCCATCACAGACGTTGTTGGAATCCACAACATCACAAATAAAAATGACGTGTGTATCCATATCCACTTCTTTTACCACTTTGCAGCTGAACTGCGAAACTACCCCTTCATCGATGTACATATCGCCATGCACATCTTGATGGCATTTGGTATCGGCAAATTTATCAATCTCTCTGCCTGTGCGGTAGCCAAACTTACCCAAAAGCGGGCTGGCAGCCTGCTCGTCCACCACATTAACCGCAATGGTTCCGCCTGCTTTAATAAAATCGTAGGTTTGGTTCTGTTTGGATACGCTGACCGCTACGCGCACCGGCTCTGCAGTGATTTGAAACACCGTATTTACCAGGCAGCCCGCGTGTTTTTCACCGTCATGTGCTGTAATTAAATAGATACCATAGCTGAGTTTAAATAGCGCTGTTATGTCTAACATAATCCATTCTCCTTAAGCAAATTTTATCAAGCACTCAAAACAGCTGTCTCCTGCAGGGCGGTCTGCGCCGATATAATAAGTGTTTTTATCCACGTTTGCTCGGTAAATAGCAAGTTCATCATCTAGCCTCACTTCACCCACAAAACTGATGAGATACTGTGTAAGATTGTTGTTTTTGTGCAGCTCCAGCGGCAGATAATCGCATACAATATCGGAATAAACCGCGTTGTTCATGTGCATGTTGCAGTCGATGTCGCTGTACCGCACCGTGCGCGTGCCAACCGGGTGGGCATCTTGCGGGCGTTTGATTCTAGCTTTGACCAATTGATAGTCCGATTGAAACGGTTCCAGCGGTATGGTATACGGCAGCTCACTCGGCCTGCGTATTTTGTGCTGGATTGGGTCGGTAAGCACCCATGCAGTTTGCGCATAGATGATTTCATCGCCTGCCGCATCGTAAAAATACACATCACGCATGCTCTGCACACCCTTTGGAGCACGCGGTTTTGTAACAACTTTGAGTGTTTCCAATGCATTTGGCCGGCGTTTTACCTGCAAACCTACTTTTGTAAGCAAATATACAAAGCCCTCATCCCACAATTTTTTATGATTTAGGCCAAGCTCTTCCAGATGCTCTCCGCTTAACTCCTGTATATGCCGCATGATGTTGCTCAGCTTAATCTGGTTGCGAATATCGCATTCAGGATAGGGAATCTTGATTGTTTTTTGGAACTCATAGGGTTGCATCTGCTTTTTCACCGTCCATTTATTATACTTAAAGTATATTATTTAATCATATCTACGCCCATATAGGGTCTGAGCGCCTCGGGAACGGTAACGCTGCCGTCCTCATTCTGATAATTTTCGAGAATTGCTGCTACGGTTCTGCCAATAGCAAGCCCCGAGCCGTTTAAAGTATGCACAAGCTGTGCCTTGTCTTTTGGGCTGTCTTTAAATTTGATGTTTGCACGGCGCGCTTGGTAATCTTCAAAGTTCGAGCAGCTGGAGATTTCAAGGTATCTGCCATAAGAAGGCATCCATACCTCAATGTCGTAGGTTTTTGCACTGGAAAAGCCCAAGTCACCGGTGCATAAAGTAACCACTCTGTAAGGCAGCCCCAGCATTTGCAGTTTGGTTTCTGCATCATTGGTCAGGCTTTCCAACTCTTTATAACTATCTTCCGGGCGGCTGAATTTAACAAGCTCCACCTTATTAAACTGGTGTTGACGAATCAGCCCGCGTGTATCTCTGCCCGCAGAACCCGCCTCTGCACGGAAGCATGCGGAATATGCACAATGTTTGATGGGTAGTTTTGCTCCGTCCAGAATTTCGTCACGGTACAGGTTGGTAACAGGTACCTCTGCTGTGGGAATCAGGTAGTAGTCCAAGCCTTCCAGTTTAAACATATCTTCTGCAAACTTAGGCAGTTGCCCAGTACCTGTCATAGATGCGGTGTTTGCCATAAACGGCGGCAAAACCTCTACATAACCGTTTTTTGTGTGGTTGTCGAGATAAAAGTTGATAACTGCTCTCTCTAAACGAGCACCCAACCCTTTGTAGAAGTGAAAGCGCTTGCCGGTAACCTTGGCAGCACGCTCCGGATCGAGAATATCCAAATTAGAGCCGATATCCCAATGCGCTTTGGGCTCGTATGGGAACTCGCGCGGTGTGCCCCAATGGCGCATATCTTTGTTTTCGCTGTCGTCTGTACCTGTTGGCACCGATTCATGCGGGATATTAGGAATAGATAGCAAAAGTTCACGCTGTTTTTCTTCTAAAACAGAAATTTCGGCATCACAATCACTGATTTTTTGTGATAAAATTTTCATTTCTGCCATCAGCGCAGTCGTGTCTTTCCCCTCTTTTTTAAACATCGGTATCTGTTTTGATGCTTTGTTTTGTTCTGATTTCATATTGTCAGCCCTGGTGCTGATTTCACGGCGTTTTTCGTCAATCTCTAAAATTTCGTCTACAACGCTGTCTAAATCTTTTCCGCGGCGTTTTACCCCTGCTTTTACCTCATCGGGGTTGGTTCTAATTCTTTTAATGTCTAACATTTGCGTGCACTTCCTTTTAAGTTTGTTTCTTTTTAATATAGAAATGAAAAGAATTTGCTTTTTATTTTATTCATCTTTTTTTGTTGGCTACCAGCTTAGCTTTTCACCTGTAAGCTTTTCCATAATATCTGAAAGATCCTGCTTGCTGAAAAACTCTATTTCGAGTTTCCCTTTATCTTTTTTTTGTTTAATTTTAACTTTTCTTCCAATCTCCTGGGTTGCAGCAAGTTCCAGTTCCTCGTAAAATGTGTCACGAATCAAAGGTTTTGCTTTTTGTTCGGAGGCTTGTTTGCTCAATTTTTGCGCATTTACAAGTCTTTCTACATCTCGAACGGTAAGATGCTGTTTTACAATGCGTTCTGCCATCTCTACAATTTCTTTTTTGCTCTCTAACGCAAGCATTGCACGTGCGTGCCCTACCGATAATTCATCACGGCGCACCATTTCAATCACTTTTTGCGGCAAATTCAGCAAACGCAGCGCATTTGCAATCACTGGGCGTGATTTTCCTACACTTTTTGCGATCTGCTCCTGCGTCATATTGTATTGGTCTGCCAACGCTTTATACCCTAACGATTCTTCAATCGCGTTTAAATCTTCACGCTGCAAGTTCTCAATAAGGGCTATCTCCATTGTCTCCATATCGTCCAGTTCGCGTATTACAACCGGTACCTCAGAGAGCCCCGCCATACGTGCCGCTCGCCAGCGCCGCTCGCCTGCAATCAGCTGATACGTGCCCGCAGGCATTGGGCGCACCAAAAGTGGCTGAATTACACCGTGTTCGCGGATAGAATCGGCTAAATCTGCCAGTGCAGCCTCATCAAAATCTCTGCGAGGCTGCCCCTTGTTTGGTTCAATTTCGGAGATGCGCAGCGTCAGCACATTGGTACTGGTGGTGTTATTATCTACAAATAAAGCGTCAAGCCCTTTGCCCAAACCGCCTTTTCTTCCTGCCAAGGCAGCTGCCTCCTTTTATTTATTTTTGTTTATTATTTCTTTTGCAAGCTCTTCGTATGCCTGAGAGCCTTTGGAGGTACGGTCAAAATACACCACAGGTTGTCCAAAACTCGGTGCTTCCGAAAGCCTTACGTTACGCGGAATCACGCTTTTGTACACCTTTTGGGGAAAATATTTTTTTACTTCCTCCACTACTTGTATAGTTAGATTGAGCCGTGCATCGTACATGGTAAGAAGTACACCTTCTATTTCAATTTGCGGGTTATAGAGGCGTTTCACGCTGCGCACAGTAGACATAAGCTGCGAAAGACCTTCCAACGCATAATATTCGCATTGAATCGGTACAATCAGCGTGTCGCATGCGGTTAATGCATTCAGCGTAATCAGTCCTAAAGAGGGTGGGCAGTCTATAAATATAAAATCATAGTTCGGTTTTATACTTATTAATGCATTTTTTAAACGGTTGGCACGGTTTTCCAAATCGACCAGCTCAATTTCTGCGGCTGCAAGGTCAATATTCGATGGCAGCACGTCTACATTTTGAAAAGCAGACTTGACAACAACATCTTGCACCTTAGCATCGCCGATGAGCAGTTCATAAGTCGATTTTTTTACCTCGCGCTTATTTACACCAAGCCCACTGGTGGTATTGCCTTGCGGGTCAATGTCAACCAAAAGCACTTTTTTGCCAAACAAGCCAATCCACGCCGCCACATTGACAGCCGAGGTTGTTTTGCCAACGCCGCCCTTTTGGTTTGCCATTGCTATAATCTTTCCCATTTTTATACCTCTTAACTCAATATTACTATCCTATACCTTTTGATTATAACACAATTACAAGATATTTCAACGTTTTCTGTGATACTAACCATATCTTAAATAAACAGCAAATGTTTCACGTGAAACATTTTATAGTAACCTGCTGCTCCCACCATTTTATATTGCATAAAAGGTGTAGTTTTATCTTATAAGAACGCCAAGAAGCCACCCTCTTCGGGTGGCTTCTTGGCAATCAGCTAGGGGAACATCTATATACTAACCTTAAAAAGGGTAGTGTTGTTTTCACGGCGATGCTGCTGTTGATAAACGGATGCCTTTGGTATTTTAACCGTATACTCAATATAATCGTTATGCTCGTTTTGGTCGACCTCTGCATTAATACCTGCTTGTTTCATTGTATTGACAGCGCGGTCAATTGTATTGAGAAAAATACGCAAATCTTTTACAATCAGTAGCCTTTTTGGCGGCGGAGGCTTGGTTTGAAGCATTTCATCAATTAATCGCTCGGTTTGTGCAACATTTAAGCTTTTACGCGTTATGGCTACAATTGCATCCATTTGACGTTCGTCGCTTTTTAGCCGCAGCAAGGCTCTTGCATGGCGCTCTGTCAACCCGTTATCGGTAATTTCTTTTTGGATTTCGGGCGCCAAACGCAGAATACGCAATTTATTTGCAAGGGTTGACTGCGCCATCCCCAGTTTCGCCGCTGCTTCCTCCTGTGTTATCTCCCACTGAAAAATCAACTCGTAAATCCCCCGCGCTTCATCAAAAAAGTTGAGGTCTTCACGCTGAAGGTTTTCAATCAGTGCAAACACGGCAGATTGCTTATCGTCTGCATTTATAACAATGGCTTTTACTTTATCCATGCCAAGCTGTTTACATGCTCTGAGCCTTCTCTCGCCCGAAATCAGTTCGTAACGTTCGTTGGGCAGTTTACGAACCGTAATTGGCTGTAAAAGGCCGTTGTTTCGGATGCTCTCGGCAAGCTTGTCCAATTCTGTACTGTCAAATACAGTGCGGGGCTGCGCTGGGTTGGGGGTGACGCGTTCAATAGGCAGCAGCATTACCTGCTCTCCTTTTCGATTTTTAGTAAAAATCAAGGCGCCACCTCCCTACTCAACTGCCACGGCATAAGCAAAGGCTTGTCCACTCTGTTAAACTGACGGAAGGTTCAGCAGAGCTCTGAAGCCTTTGTATGTCGTCTGTAGCTATAATATACCACAGGTTTACATAAATTACCAGTATTTTACATCGCAAAAAGCACCAATATTCGTCAAATATCGGTGCTTCTATTTTATGTTATAATGGCGATTTTGCAATTTTGGCAGGCTGACGAGGATATTTTGTTGGAGTTTGCGATATCTTTTCGATCATTACAATTGATCTTTTGCTTTCATCGGGCAGGATATATTTTTTTACATCGACAATTTTCCCACCGAGCTCTTTAATCGCTCTTTTCGCCTGATCCAATTCTTCATCAATGTCATATCCTTTTAAAGCCGCGAAAACTCCTCCCGTTTTTACAAAAGGCAAACAATATTCCGCAAGCTCACGCAAATTTGCTACTGCACGGGCAGTTGCAATATCAAAATGTTCGCGTAATTTTGCATTGCGTCCACCTTCTTCTGCACGTGCATGGATATTCACTGATTCAATACCCAATGCTTCACACAATGCATTTAAAAAATTGATACGCTTGTTCAAGCTGTCCAGCATGGTAAGGCGAATATCACCGCGAACTACTTTACAAGGCACCGACGGAAACCCTGCCCCTGTGCCCACATCAATCAGTGATGAGTTTTGCGGTATTTGTACTGCATTTAAAAGCAGCAAGCTGTCTAAAAAATGCTTCACAGCAATCTCGTTCGGCTCGGTAATGGCTGTAAGGTTGATTTTTTGATTCCATTCAACCAAAGTGTTTGCGTACAGCTCCAGCTTGTCGAGCTGTAAATCGTCTAAATCTATGCCAAAATCCGCTGAATATCTTTTTAGGCTATCCTTTGGTATGTTCATCTGTCTTTCTCCCTCCATGCTGTTCCAGATAAATGAGCAAAACCGATATGTCCGCAGGGCTTACGCCCGAGATGCGCGATGCCTGACCCACATTGATTGGCTGTACTTTTTCCAGCTTTTCGCGCGCCTCCAGCCGCAGGCCTGCAATTGTTTTGTAGTTGATGTCATGCGGCAGCGGTTTGCACTCCAATCGGCGCATCTCCTCTACCTGAGCCAACTGTTTTTTAATGTATCCTGCATATTTTATCTCAACTTCTGCTTGCTCCACCACATCTGCCCCCAATAAGGGGCGTTCTTTGTCAAACGGCGTGAGGTCGCTGTAGGTTATCTGGGGGCGGCGGATAAGGTCTGCAAGACGCACCCCGCTGATTACCTCCGCTGTTTCACGTGAAACAAGCATTTCATTCAGTTGTTGGCTTGGCGGGATGACGGTTGCCTCCAAGCGTTTAATTTCGTTATCCTTTTGCTCTTGTTTACGCAAAAAACGCTGATAGCGTTGTTCCGAAATCAACCCCACTTCGTGCCCAACCGGGGTAAGGCGAATGTCCGCATTATCCTGCCTTAAAATAAGGCGGTACTCTGAACGAGAGGTCATCATGCGGTACGGGTCGGAACATCCTTTGGTAACAAGGTCGTCCACCAATGTACCGATATAAGAACTGGCTCGGTCCAAAATCAGCGGAGGCTGCCCCCGCAACTTGCGAACCGCATTAATAGCTGCATACAAGCCTTGTGCCGCTGCCTCTTCGTAACCCGATGTACCGTTAAACTGGCCTGCACCATACAAGCCATTTATTTTTATAAACTCCAAAGTAGGGCGTAAATCCAACGGATTACAGCAATCGTATTCGATTGCATAGGCAGTACGCATTACTTTTAGGTTTTCAAACCCTTTTACGGTGCGGTAAAATGCAATTTGCACTTCCTCCGGCAAGCTGCTGCTCATCCCCTGCAAATACATTTCGTCGGTATCCATCCCCATGGGTTCAACAAATATTTGGTGGCGCGGCTTATCGGCAAAGCGCATGACTTTATCTTCAAGGCTGGGGCAGTAACGCGGGCCAATTCCTTCGATTTTACCGCTGTACATGGGCGAACGGTGAATATTTTCACGGATTGTCTGATGCGTGTTTTCGTTGGTATAAGCAATATGGCAAACTGTTTTATTGTGCAGAGGTTCTGTCGTTTCAAAAGAGAATGGGGTGATGGGGTCGTCCCCCTCTTGCACCTCAAGCTGAGCAAAATCGATGCTGCGGCGGTGAACACGGGCAGGCGTACCGGTTTTAAAACGGCGCAAATTTACACCTAATTTTTTTAAATTTTGAGATAATTTGTTTGCTGCATGGGTGCCGTCCGGCCCGCTTTCATACGAAACATCCCCTACATGTATTACACCCTTGAGGTAAGTACCTGTACACAATATGGCAGCGCGCACTTTATAGACTGCCTCCAGCGAGGTTACCACTTCGCAGATATTCCCGTTGCCGTCATCGCGGATATCTACAATTTCTGCCTGTTTGATATCGAGGTTTTCTTGTGCCTCCAATATTTTTTTCATCAGCCCGTGATACGCCTGACGGTCGATTTGGTTGCGCAGGCTATGCACCGCAGGGCCTTTGCCGCGGTTGAGCATACGGCTTTGAATCATTGTTTTATCCGCCGCTTTACCCATCTCTCCGCCCAGTGCGTCAATCTCACGCACAAGGTGCCCTTTTGCAGTACCGCCAATGGACGGATTGCAGGGCATGTTTGCAATCCCATCCAATGTAATTGTAAATAAAATTGTTTTCATGCCCAGCCGTGCCGATGCGAGGGCAGCTTCTACACCTGCATGCCCCGCACCAATCACTGCTATATCATAGCTGTCTGCAAAATATTCCAATTCTATCTCCCCCTGTATTCGAATACAGTTATTTATCAAAATAATGTACCTGTGCCAAAGTTTTACTATAAACAGATGCCAAACTACTTGCCGACACAAAAATTACTGAAAACCTCATTTACCACCGCTTCGCTGGCACGCTCTCCCGTCAGTTCCAGCAAAGCAGCAATTGCATCGTCGATGCAGACATTGACTGCATCAAAAGTAAAACAACTGTTGAGGGCATCCAACGCCTCATCAACCGATGTTTTCGCCCTTTGTGCACAGCAGCGTTGGCGCTCGTTTGCAATGATGGCGGAGCTTGAATCAAAATGGAAAAGCCCAAGCACATCCGTTATTGTTTTTGCAAGCACGTCCACTCCTTGCCCGCTTTGTGCAGACGTATATACCGTATGGCTGATATTTTGCTTGATAAAATCCGCATCGATTTTGCGCTCTAAATCGGACTTATTGATGATTGCAATCGCGGGACGGTTTTTCATCGATTCTATCAAGCGCATGTCTTCTTGAGATAGTTTTTCCGAACTATCAAAAACAGCGAGTATCAGCCCTGCCGTTTCAAGCTTTTTACGTGCAAGTTCTACGCCTACACTTTCAACCACGTCATCCGTTTCTCTAAGGCCTGCTGTATCGGCAAGGCGCAAAACGGCACCGCCTACGTTCACCGTATCTTCCACAATATCACGCGTAGTACCCGGAATATCGGTGACAATGCTGCGCTGAAAACCCGCAAGCAGGTTCATCAGCGTGGATTTGCCAACATTTGGCCGCCCTACGATGGCAGTTTCAACCCCTTCTTTGATAACCCTGCCCACATCAAACGTAGACAGCAGCTGCGCAAGCTGCATCTTCGCCGATTGCAATGATGTTAGAATTTCGGTATCCGTTATTTCGGGGATTTCTTCATCGGGATAATCTACCCAAGCGGATAGATGCGCAGCTATTTCGAGCAAACCTTTTGTGATGCCCGCAATTTTACGGAACAACACGCCGTCGCGTGTGGATAGTGCCGACCGAGCCGCCTGTTCCCCTTGTGCCGATATCAAATCCATTACGGCTTCGGCTTGTGTCAGGCTTAATTTACCGTTTAAAAATGCTCGTTTAGTAAATTCGCCTGCCTCGGCAAGCACTGCACCCGCGTTTAACACAGCACGAAGTACACGCTGCACCAAATACAAGCCACCATGGCACGAAAGTTCTACCACATCTTCGCCCGTATAGCTGCGCGGAGAAATAAACACCGTCGCAACCGCATCGTCGATATCCCCTTCTTGGTCAAATACACGCCCATACAGAGCAGTGTAGCCAGAAACCGTACAGATTTCTCGGCTGCTCACCGGAGCAAACACCTTTGATGCGATTTGCCGCGCTTGATTACCCGAAATGCGAATTACACCGATGCCGCCGACAGCAAGCGGTGTAGAAATGGCAGCAATGGTTGTAGCTTTCAACGACATAACTTTTCTCCTTATTACATATACTAGCAGTATTATTCGGTGCGTTTTATCCTGTTTTAAGGCAATATTGAGTATCTTTGCGGTTACATTTTCTCAATATCTCACCTTATCCTTAATTACACCAATGGTTTACCGTAGTCTAAAAAGGAGGTTTCAAACAAGTTTGTTTGAAACCTCCCAAGCTGTTTAATCAATATCAATTTTTGAGTAGAGCGGCTTGTCCTGCACTTCAGCCGGAGCAACGGTTTTGGTTGCCTGGGGTTTCGGTGCAGATGGCACACGAGGCGAACCCGAACGTACCAACGGCTCCACTTCGAATTGAGAATCGTCAATGCGCTTTTTTTCGGAGGGTGCAGTGTTGGTATTTTTACGGAACTCGTGCTGTTTTCCGCCACGATTGCCGCCTTTACCGCGATTGTAAGGGCGTTTTCCACCGTCTCTCGGCGGATATTTTTTACGAGGTGCAGTGGAGGATATAACAACACGTCTGTTTGGCTCTTCGCCGATGGACGACGAAGTGACACCCTCTATATTCTGTACCGTTGCGTGTATAATTCTTCTCTCATACGGGTTCATCGGCTCAAGTGTAAGGTTTCTGCCGGTTTTAACCACTTGTGCAGAAAGTTTTTTGGCGAGCTGCTCCAAAGTTTTTTCACGTTTTTCACGGTAATTACCGCTGTCGATGGTAATACGGAAGTAATCGCCCTCCAGGCGATTGGCTACCAACCCCGAAAGGTACTGCAAAGCATCCAGAGTTTCGCCTCTGCGCCCGATTAATACACCTAAACCGTCTCCGCTCAAGGTAAGCACAGCACCGTCTTGTGATGCAGTTGCTTCAATTTCAACTGCATTAAGCCCCATATCATGAAAAATTTCGTTAAGATATTTGATGGCACAATCCACTTTTTCACCGGTTGCAGGGGTTGCCGAAGCACTGGGTGCCTCGGTTCTTTTAGGCACACTCTTGGTTGCAGGTTTTGTAAAAACAGCCTTAGGCTCTGCTGGTTTTACCTCATCCGGTACCTCCATGGTAACCCGAACTTTTGCAGGAGTTACTTTTAAACCAAATAAACTGCGTTTCGGTCTTTCCAGTATTTCAAACTCCGAATTATCGCCGTTTGCACCAAGTTCTGCATAGGCACGTTCCAATGCTTCTTCTACCGTTTTTCCAACACAAATTGCTTCTCTGTTCAAAACAGCACCTCCAATTGTTTGTGTTCTTTCGTTATTACATTTCGTACATTTCTAATCTAATACGCCTACAAGTATAGAGGTTTCGGCATATTCACATTTATTTGAGGTCTTCATCGGTTACTTCTTTGTATTCTTCGCCGTACTTTTCAGCATCACGGCGGCGTGCCTCTGCAAGTTTTTTGCGGTTTAACTCTTTTTGAGTCATGATTTTTTCTTTTTCGATGTTCTTGTATTCTCCGCTTGCCATTTTCTTTTTCAGTTCCGCACGCTCTGCGCGTTCTGTTTCTTTGCGCTGTTCTTCTTCTGCCTTTGCTTTTTCCAGCATTTCGGCAGGATTATACTTTTTATTTAAATACCAAGATTGAGCCATCGAAAACAGGTTGGTAAGAATCCAGTACATACCAACACCTGCAGGCACTTGGAACGCAATGACGAGCGACATAAGCGGCATCATCAGCATCATGCTTTTGCTCATACCGTTCACAGCAGCGTTGTCTCCGCCGGTTGCTGCGGTCATTTTCATCGTAATTCTTGATAACAAAAACGCAGTTATACCTGAAATAATCGGGATCAGCAGCAGCCACTCCAAGCGCAGGCTCGGAGTTTGGGAGAGGTCAAGCCCTAAGAAGGATTGATCAAACTTTGCAATTTTATCGGCAAAACCCTGCCCCCATTGTTGAGCAAATTCGGGGTAAGTTTCTAAAGCCTTAAAAATAAGGTTTTCAGCGCGTAAACCCACGTTTTGTTTTACAATGGCAGAATCGGGGCCGAAAAATTTGGTTGCAAGCTCAATACCTCTTTGGATATCAGCACTGCCAAATCTTAAAATATGAGTAAGAGGTTTATAAATTACGTCAATCAAGCCGAACAGGATTGGGAACTGGATAAGAAGGGGCAAGCAGCCGCTCATGGGGTTATAGCCCTCTTTTTCGTAGAGAGCCGCCAATTCTTCCTGTTGTTTCTGCTTGTTATTTGCATATTGTTTTGTAATAGCGTCCATTTTTGGTTTAAACAACGCCATTTTAACCGAGGATTTCTGCTGCTTGATACCCATTGGCAGCAAGATCAGCTTTGTTACCAGAGTAAAAACGATGAGTGCAAGACCATAGTTATGCAGCACCTGATAACATGCCCACATCACCCAGCCTAACGGGTAGCCGATTACGGTGTAGATAAAGTTCATCTATTCTTATCCTCCAAATCCACGCATCGGCAAGCAACACCCCACCTGCGTGGTTATATTTACTTTTTGGCTTTTACCTGTTCGTTTTCCAATTGCACGAACAGCAACAAGATAGCCGAGGTCACGGGCGATACCCGTTGCAGACACCGAGGATGCTTTTAATGTTTTTATGCTTGTCCTTTACGGCGAAGGGTAAATTGTTCGGGTACAAGATCGACACCGCCCTTATGATAAGGGTTACAACGTAAAACACGCAAAAACGCAAGTAGCCCGCCCTTCATCGCGCCGAAACGAGAAACCGCCTCAAGGGCATAAGAAGAGCAGGTTGGATAAAACCTGCAGCAAGCAGGCTTATAGGGCGATATTGCTTTTTGATAAAACCGGATTAATGCCAGAAAAATCTTCTTCATATCGTTATATTCTGGGCAAGAAAGCCGAGTTTTTTGGCATGACTTAAAAAAACAGGAAGTAAATCAGTTGATTTTGCAAGTACGGTTCTTCCGCGTGCAACCAGCACAATATCGTACCCGCAGCCCAGTTGTTTTTCCGTTTGGAAGTAAGCCTGCCTTATAATGCGCCTTGCCCTATTTCTTTTCACCGCATTGCCAATCTTCTTGCTGGCAGTAATACCAAGCCGGTTGTAGCCCAGCTTATTTTTCATTACATACGTTACAAGCAAAGGATGCGCCAGAGATTTGCCACGAGAATACATCCTGCAAAAATCTCTGTTATGGTTCAGTGGTTGTGTGTAAAGCATTCGTTTGCCTTCCAATTTCATCGTAAAAAAGAAAGGCCACAATGCAAATTGTGGCCGTCAATTTTAGTAGCTCAGGCTCTTTCTACCCTTTGCTCTTCTGCGAGCTAATACCTTACGTCCATTTTTTGTAGCCATTCTTTTACGAAAGCCATGTTCCTTTTGTCTGTGGATTTTCTTAGGCTGATAAGTTCTAATCATTCCAAACCCTCCCTTCGAGGTAAACCTTGCAAGGATACAGTATACCGTAAAAACGGCGAAACTGTCAAGCTTTTTTACGTTTTTTGCAGGCTGCCAACTTTTTAGTATATGCTTGCCTGAATTTTGTTTTTATTATACTACAAAAAAAATATTTTCTCAACCGCTACATCTTGGTGTCGGCCAGAGTGGCACACACAAAAGTACCTTTTATTACCATATTATTGCAGCTAATTATTATTTATAAACACCTGCTTGCTGAAAAAATACAACTTAAAAAATTTATCAACAACTCTTTTGCCTATACTATATATTAATATATCCCCTTTCATCTGTGGAAAACCTTGAAAAGTGGAGAAAAATTTGTTAGAATAAGACTTGTGAAAAAATGTTGAAAACTTTTCTTTCAACATCAAAATACGTAGTTTTCCACCGATTCAACAAGTTTTCCACATATGGAGGTTAAAATAACATGGAGTCATTCCGCGAAGTGTTCAGTTTGGTGAGCGAATACTGCAAGAAAGAGATCTCGCAGGTCGCTCATTCTTTATGGATTAAGGACATTGAACCTGTCAAATTGGAGGATTCTACCGCTTATTTGGCGGTACGTTCCGAGTTTAAACAAAAAATACTGGAAGAGAAATATTACGACCTGCTCTCACGTGCTTTCGAGGAGGTTATGGGGTTTCACGTCGATATTGTTATCTCTTCACTTGAACCCACCAAAGCACAAGCGGAAGAAGCCGTAGTAAAACTGTCTCACTGCTCACCCGAAGAACTTGAAAAAACAACAGCAGGCGGCGACTACGAGTACACCTTCAACACCTTTATTGTGGGGCCATCCAACAAATTTGCGCATGCCGCTTCGCTGGCGGTTGCCACAAACCCGGCAGGCGCATACAACCCGTTGTTCATCTACGGCGGCTCGGGGCTGGGTAAAACCCATCTTTTGTACGCCATCTGCAACGAAATATTAAAAACATCCCCCCAGTCCAATATTATTTATGTAAAAGGCGAAGATTTTACAAACGAGCTGATTGAAGCGATCCGCTCGGAAACCACCAAAGAATTCCACAGCAAATACCGCCAGGCAGAAGTTCTTCTCGTGGACGATATTCAGTTTATCGGCGGTAAAGAAAGTACACAAGAAGAATTCTTCCATACCTTTAACAGCCTGTACGAAGCAGGCAAACAAATTGTTCTTACATCGGACCGGCCCCCAAAAGAAATTAAAACCCTTGAAGATCGTTTGAGAACACGCTTTGAATGGGGCTTACTGGCAGACGTTCAGCCGCCGGACTTTGAAACCCGTATCGCGATTATCCGCCGCAAAGCAGAACTGCTCGACATCAATATCCCCGATGACGTTGCCGAGTATATGGCAAATAAACTTAAAACCAATATCCGTCAGCTGGAAGGCGCAGTGAAAAAGCTCAAAGCATACAAACTGCTGGCAGGTACCCCCCCTTCCATCCTCATTGCACAAAATGCCATCCGCGATATTCTTAACGACCATCAGCCGGTACCGGTCACCATCGAGCGCATTATCTCAGAGGTTGCCCGTACATACAACGGCGTTTCCCCGCAGGATATCCGCTCGAGCAAACGCTCGGCAAACATATCCTCTGCGCGCCAGGTCTCCATTTACATCGTTCGCGAAATCACCCAGATGTCTATGTCCGCCATTGGTGAAGAATTTGGTGGAAGAGACCATTCCACGATTGTTTACGCCATCCAACAGGTTGAGAAAAACATGGATGTTGACCCCCGTTACAAAGAACTGATCGAAGATATTATTAAGAATGTGCGCAATTCTTAACAATAAAAAGTTTTCCACAATCCACAGTTTAAACACGGTGTGGAAAGCGAAAATCTCACCCCTCCCCTTTTCAACCATGTTGTGCACATGTTCTTCACAATCCACAGCCTTTTTGCACAGCCTTGTGGATAAATATTATGTTTCATCACATTTCAACAAATCTGTCACGAAGTTGTGCTTAAAAAAAGTTGTTCGTTTTCCGCATCGTTATCCCGTTTTTTCCACTTATCCACAAAATCACAACCCCTACTACTACTACTAAAAATTATAATTACTTTATCTATATATTTATCTTACTTTTATCTATGTGAATAACTTAACTTTCGAAAATATAAATTTGAGGTGATAAAATTGAAAATTATCTGCGATAGAAATCAATTGTTTGAAGTAATTTCAAATGTCTCACGCGCAGTATCTCCAAAAAGCACCCTTGCAGCACTCGAAGGTATTTTGCTAAAAGCACATGCAGGCAGGCTGTATCTTTCAGGCTACGATTTGGATATGGGAATGTCCGCATCGATTGGTGCAAAAGTAATGGAAGAAGGCGAAATTGTACTAACGGCAAAACTTTTTGTGGATATGATCCGCAGAATGGCAAGCGAATCGATTAGTATCGAAGCCGACGAAAAATTGCTTACTGTCATCAAAGGGGGCTTTACCGAATTTACCATTCTTGGTATTCCCGCTGAGGAGTTCCCTGAAATGCCGTCGGTAACCGATACCGCAGAACTGAAAATACCGCAGAATATGCTGAAAAGCATGATAGACCAAACTTTGTTCGCCATTGCTACCAACGATTCAAAGCCCGTACACACCGGCTCACTGTTCGAAATCAGCGATAATGTGCTGACGGTAGTATCGGTGGATGGTTTTCGCCTTGCGATGCGTAAAGAGCATTTGCGCGACTGTGAGGACATCTCTTTTGTTGTACCCGGCAAAACACTGTCTGAAATATCAAAACTTTTGGCAGATGATTCGGACGACATGGTGGATGTTTATCTGTCGAACAAGCACATTATTTTTAATGTGGCCGGTTATTCCGTGGTATCTCGTTTGCTTGAGGGCGAATTTTTGGATTACAAAGCAGCAATTCCGCCAAGCTCAGCGACTGTTATTACAGTAAACAAACGCGAATTTATGGATAGTATTGAGCGTACCTCTTTGCTGATTTCAGACCGTTTGAAAAGCCCGCTGCGCATAAAATTCGATGAAGATACCATCAAAATGTCCTGCTCTACCGCAATTGGTAAAGCTTACGATGAGTTGAGCTGCCGTATAAACGGAACAGGGGTAGAAATGGGCTTTAACAACCGTTATCTCATTGATGCACTGCGTGCGTCCGATTGTGATGAAGTAAACCTCATCATCAACGGTGCGCTTTCTCCGATGAAGATTGTTCCGCTGAAAGATGAAAGCTTTCTATTCTTGGTTTTGCCCGTTCGTTTAAAAGCGGAGTAACAAAAGGTAATAAATAGTTTTTACAGTTTGAAATCTAAGTAACAGATTTCAAGAAAGGTTGGGATTTGATGGAGAAAATGCAAATCACCATTCATACAGAATTTATTAAGCTCGACCAGTTTTTAAAATTTTCTGGGCTTGTGGAGACCGGCGGACATGCTAAGGAAATCGTTGCGGAAGGTGCAGTTAAAGTGAACGGAGAAATTTGCACGATGCGTGGCAAAAAAATTCGCCCCGGTGACACGGTTGAGCTGGATGACACTTGTTTAGAGGTTGTGGCGGGTGAAAATTGATGCACTGAAACTCACAAATTTCCGCAATATCGCATCTTTAGAGTTACAGCCTGTCGAACGTGTCAATATTATCTATGGGAATAATGCCCAAGGCAAAACCAATTTGATTGAAGCACTCTGGCTGCTTACCGGCGCAAAAAGCTTTCGCGGTGCAAAAGACGCAGAGCTATTGTTGTTTGGTAGTGATTATGCCAAAATAGAAGCAGATTTTTATAAAGAAGGGCGCGTACAGACAGCTCAGATACTGTTTGCGGCAAAAAAACAAGCACAACTGAATGAAATCAATCTGTCTTCGGTGACAGGGCTTGCAGGTATATTTTGTGCGGTGGTGTTTTCGCCTTCGCACCTTGGCCTCATACAAGACGGACCGAGTGCCAGACGGCGGTTTGCCGATACCTGCATCTGCCAGATATCACCGAAGTTTATTGCCTTAATGAGTGATTACAACCGTACCTTGCTGCAGCGAAACAGCCTGCTCAAAGACATCTCGTATTCTGCTTACTTGCTGGATACGCTGGATGTGTGGGATGACAGGCTTGCCGCCCTTTCTGCACTGATTGTTAAAAACCGCAAGCAATATTTGCAGCGGCTCGCCGTACATGCCGGCGAAATTTACAGCGGTATTTCCTCGGAAAAAGAAACCCTGCATATGCGCTATGCCGCTTCGGCAGGGCTTACCGATGACATCCCCGCCGAGCAATATAAGCAATGGTTTTTGCAGGTACTGGCAAAAGCGCGGGCAGAGGACATTAAAACGGGCTGTACCTCGGTAGGCCCGCACCGCGATGATATTGATTTTGAAATCAACGGGGTGGATGTGCGCAGTTTTGGCTCGCAGGGGCAGCAGCGCAGCAGCGTTTTGGCACTTAAGCTTGCCGAAAGCCGCCTGATTTCGGAACTGCTGCACGATGAACCGATTATATTGCTCGACGATGTGATGAGCGAATTGGATAAAAACAGGCAGGATTACCTGCTGAATCATCTCAGTGGGAATCAGGTATTTATTACCTGCTGCGACAAAGCTTGTTTTGATAACTTGCAAAACGGCAAAGCGTTCCACATGGTAAACGGCGGTTTGCAAAACACGCAGAGCTGATGAGAAAGGAGAGTTTTTATGTACCTGCATCTAGGCCAGGATACCGTGGTGCGCACGAGCGATATCATTGGTATTTTTGACATCGAAAACACCTCGCTTTCGCGTTCCACCCGCGGTTATCTGGCGCAGGCAGAAAAAAACAAGCTGGTGGTAAATGTCTCTTACGAAATGCCAAAAAGTTTTGTAGTATGCTGCGAAAAAGGCAAGCAGCGTGTTTATATTTCGCAAATATCTTCCGCAACGCTGAAAAAACGTTCCGGTTATATAGACGATATCTCAAATGTATAAAAATCAACGGGGAACTTCCCCTAATGGAGGTCATAGCATTGGAAAATACACCTCACACAATGCACGAAAACAACTACAGCGCAGATGATATTCAGGTACTCGAAGGGCTTGAAGCGGTTCGCAAACGCCCGGGTATGTACATCGGTTCTACCGGGCCGAAAGGTCTGCATCACCTTGTGTATGAGGTAGTGGACAACGCCATCGATGAGGCTCTTGCCGGCTACTGTACACAAATTACGGTAGAAATTATGCAAGGCGATATCATTAAGGTTACCGACAACGGCCGTGGTATTCCCGTCGGCGTCAATGCCAAAACAGGGCTACCTGCAGTTACCGTGGTATTTACTATCCTGCATGCGGGCGGTAAATTCGGCGGCAGCGGTTACAAAGTTTCAGGCGGTTTGCACGGTGTAGGTGCATCGGTTGTAAATGCGTTGTCAGAATATCTCGAGGTTGAGGTTTGCGACGGTGAGCACCGCTATTATCAGCGGTTCGAGCGCGGCAACCTGGTTGCGCCGCTAAAAATTGTGGGCGATACCACCGAGACCGGCACCACCGTTTTATTTAAACCCGACCCCGAGATATTTTCGGAGACAACCACATATGAATACGATATTTTACTGAACCGCCTGCGTGAGCAAGCATTTTTGAATGCAGGCGTGAATATTTTGCTCACCGATACGCGCGATTTACTCAACCCGCGCGAAGACAAACTGCATTACGAGGGTGGTATCCGCAGTTTTGTAGAGCATATTCACATCAAAAAAGCCCAAGAAACGCTGCACGATGAGGTTATTTATCTTTCTGCCGCCGAGGGGAACACCACAGCCGAAGTTGCCATGCAGTACAATGACAGCTTTAACGAAGTTTTACTGAGTTTTGCCAACAACATCCATACCACCGATGGCGGTACCCACGAAACAGGCTTTAAAAATGCACTTACCCGTGTGTTTAACGACTATGCACGTAAAAACAATATTCTTAAAGAAGCCGATAAAAACTTCGTGGGCGAGGATGTACGCGAAGGGCTTACCGCAATTATTTCGGTTAAGCTGACCGATGCACAGTTTGAAGGCCAGACAAAAGCCAAGCTTGGCAACACCGATATCCGCTCGATTGTGGAGGGTTTGGTGTACAACAAGCTGATGACCTATTTTGAAGAAAACCCGGCTACCGCAAGGGCGATTTTAGAAAAAGCTACCACCGCTGCAAAAGCGCGTGAAGCTGCCCGCCGTGCAAGAGACCTCACCCGCCGTAAATCGGCTTTAGAAACGGCGAGCCTGCCCGGCAAACTTGCCGACTGCTCCGAACGCGGCAGCGAGGGTACCGAGATTTACATCGTCGAGGGTGACTCGGCAGGCGGCTCTGCCAAGATGGGCAGAGACAGGCGCTTTCAGGCGATTCTGCCGCTGTGGGGCAAAATGCTCAATGTAGAAAAAGCAAGGCTTGAGCGTGTTTACGGCAACGAAAAGCTGATGCCTGTTGTCACCGCACTGGGCACCGGAATCGGGGACGAGTTCGACATCACAAAATTGCGCTACGGTAAAATTATTATCATGGCGGATGCCGATGTCGATGGTTCTCATATTCGTACCCTGCTTCTCACTTTCTTCTTCCGTTTTATGCGGCCGTTAATAGAGGATGGACATATTTACCTCGCACAACCCCCGCTGTTTAAAGTGGCACGCGGCAAAAAGGTGCGCTATGCTTACTCCGAGGAGGAGAGAGACCAGTATACTATCGAACTTTACCCCGATGCCGTCGAAAACCCAAATATTAAAAAAGACATCCAGCGCTACAAAGGTCTCGGTGAGATGGACCCGGTGCAGCTGTGGGAAACCACAATGGACCCCGAGACTCGTACGATGATTAAAGTGGATATGGAAGATGCGGCAACAGCGGATGAAATATTTACAATTCTGATGGGTGACAAAGTTGCCCCGCGCCGTGAGTTTATAGAGAAAAATGCGCGTTATGTACGAAATCTCGACATTTAAATTTGAGGTGGAACGATGGAACAAACCGACGATTGTGCCGTACAGATTGAATACCAAACAAACTACGACGACCTGATGCTTGCACTGAAACTTGCAGAACGTGCCGACACCAAAAACAAACGCTGGGTAGTGCTGATAACCTGGTGCGCATTTGCCGCCGGTATGCTGCCGATTTCCCCGCTGTTCAGTGCGGTATTTGCAGCAGCAGCGGTTTATACCCTGTATATGCGGTGGATTCGCCCGCACAGTAACCGGCATAAACTTGCAAAGCAGATTGCCGAAAAAGGTGCAACCTACTGCCTGCGCGTATTTGCAAAGGGTATTGCAATAACCGAAGGGGAGCAAACCCACCGTTTGTTTTACAGTGAGATGCGTACAATCGAAAGTGACAGCCTGTTTTTGCTGTTTCATAAACAATATGCGCTGATGGTAATTCCCAAACGGTATTTCGGCGAACAGCTGGAAGCCGCAAAGCAGCTTTTTATCAGCGGGATGGCTGAGAATTACCGAAAAATTTCTGAATGATAAACACACAAACCTTGCCCCGCAGGGTATCAGAAAAATACAGCAGGTTTTAGCCCGATTAACACCGATGAATTGTAACGTTTTTATGGGTGCTACCTGCAGAAGAATGGTGATTAATAGATGTATAATGAGGATTCAAAGCTCATTGTTGTAGACATTGAGCAGGAGATGAAAAAGTCTTTCCTCGACTATTCCATGTCCGTCATTGTGGCGCGTGCTCTGCCGGATGTGCGCGATGGCTTAAAGCCCGTACACAGAAGAATTTTGTACACAATGTATGAAAATGGATTGTACCCCGAAAAAGCATACCGTAAATGCGCGGATACCGTAGGTACCGTACTGGGTCGTTATCATCCGCATGGTGACGCCTCGGTTTACGATGCTTTGGTACGTTTGGCGCAGGATTTCTCCCTGCGTTATCCGCTTGTGGACGGCCACGGAAACTTTGGTTCGGTTGACGGCGACCCAGCGGCTGCTTACCGATACACCGAGAGCAGAATGGCGAAAATGGCAATGCCACTGCTTACCGATATTGATAAAGAAACTGTGGATTTTACACCCAACTACGATGACCGTATTTTGGAACCCTCTGTTTTGCCCTCGCGCTACCCCAACCTTTTGGTAAACGGTTCAACGGGTATTGCTGTTGGTATGGCAACCAATATTCCTCCGCACAACCTGCGCGAGGTAATTGATGCTGCCTGCTGCCTGATTGACAACCCCGATGCCACACTGGACGATTTGATGGAGCATGTCAAAGGCCCCGACTTCCCCACTGCGGGCATTATTATGGGGCGCAAAGGCATCCGCAGTGCTTATGCCACAGGGCGCGGGCGCATTATTCTGCGTGCCCGTGCAGAAATCGAAGAGCTTAAAAACGGCAGAGAGCGCATAGTTGTAACCGAAATTCCGTACATGGTAAACAAATCGCGTTTGATTGAAAACATGGCGGAACTTGTAAAAGACAAACGGATTGAAATGATCAGCGACCTGCGCGACGAATCGGACCGCGACGGTATGCGGATTGTGGTAGAGCTGAAAAAAGAAGCGAACGCACAAATTGTGCTGAACCAACTGTATAGTTATACCCAAATGCAAGAAACCGTGGGTGTGATTATGCTTTGCATTGTAGATGGTGTACCAAAAGAACTCACCTTGAAAGAAATGCTGCATGAATACATCAAGTTTCAAGAAGAGGTTATCGTTCGCAGAACAAAATTCGACCTGCGCAAAGCGCAAGATCGTGAACATATTTTACAGGGCTTAAAAATTGCACAGGATAATATTGATGAGGTTATCTCCATCATTCGTTCTTCGCGCGATAATAACGAGAGTAAGCCCCGATTGATGGAACGCTTCGGTCTTACCGAAATTCAGGCATCCGCAATTATTGCAATGCGTTTAGGGCAGCTTGCCGGTTTGGAACGCGAGAAAATTGAAAACGAGCTGGCTGAGATTATGGCTAAAATCGCCGAATACGAAGCAATTCTTTCGGATGAAAACAAAGTTTTGCAAATTATCAAGGAAGAGATTACCGCAATAAAAGATAAATTTGGTGATGAACGCCGCACCGAGATTATGGCAGTAAGCGGTGAGGTTGATATTGAGGATTTAATACCGGTTGAGGATTGCGTTATTACGCTCACCCACTTTGGATACCTCAAACGTATGGCGATGGATGTTTATAAAACACAGCGCCGCGGCGGCAGAGGTATTTCGGGCATGACGCGCCGTGATGAAGATTTTGTGGAGGAGCTGTTTATCTGTTCTACACACGATTACGTGATGTTCTTCTCCAACATGGGGCGTGTATACCGCTTGAAAGGCTACGAGATTGCCGAATGCAGCCGTACCTCAAGAGGCACCAACATCATCAATCTTCTGCCGCTTGAGCAGGGTGAAAAAATCACCTCGATGATCAAGGTAGGCGAGTACGATGATGATAAATATCTTGTTATGGTTACTCGTCAGGGTACTGTAAAGCGCAGCCAGCTTTCGCTGTATAAAAATGTGCGCAAAGGCGGTCTTATCGCTATCAGCCTAGACGAGGGTGACGAGCTTGCCTGGGTTCGCGAAACAAACGGCGAAAACGAAATGATTATCGCAACCAGAATGGGTATGGCGATCCGCTTTAAAGAGACCGACCTTCGCCCGTTGGGCAGAAATACACGCGGTGTACGTGCAATCAGTCTCAAAGAGGGTGACGAGGTTGTAGGCATGGCAAGAACCCGCGAGGGTGCTACCATCCTCACCATTACCGAAAAAGGTTCGGGTAGACGTACAGAAATTGACGAGTATCGCCTGCAAAACCGCGGCGGTAAGGGCATCCTCAACTACAAGTGCAATGAGGAAAAAGGTTTGGTTGCAGGCATTAAGGTAGTTGATGACGACGATGATGTCATTATGATTACCGATGACGGCGTTATCATCCGTATCTCGGTAGACGAAATCAACAAGCAGTCTCGTTACGCAGGCGGTGTGCGTGTTATGCGTGTTGCCGACGGCGGACGCATTGTTACCCTCGCCCGTGCGCCCAAAGAGGACGTTGATGACGACGAGATTGAAGACGAACTTGACGGTGAAACCGGAGAGGCACAACAGAATGAGCCGGAAAATATCGGTGAGGACGCAACTGAGGCAGCCGAAGAGATTGCTGACGTGGACGAAGAGCCTGAAGAATAAAGTAAAATATAAAAAAAGAACCGGACATTAGACTGTACGGGATAGGCATACTTTCTAAAAGCGGTAATTACAAAATGCTGTAATTACCGCTTTTATGTTATGAGGGTTCGCGAAATCTCCCTACAAGAAAGTCGTAAATAACGTATCTCGGCTTAGCCATGTTGTGGTTGAAGTTACATTTTATACAGTATATGAAGATATAAAAATCATTTGTATTTTGCGAAAAGGAGAGGATTTTGTGAGAAACCCTAAATATGTCAGCAAACCTTTTTCTCAAATATTTCTCATTCTTGCGGTCCTATTTTTGCTTATGGGCATATTGTTATTTTTCGGTGTTATGAGCCCGAGTAAAAATTCAATGGTGCAAGATGCAAGTATCATGGGCACTGTCTTTAGTACCATTGGCGGCTTGTTTGCCATTGCTGCATTTATACTTAGTTGGATAAGTGTTTTGAAGAATAAATTGCATAATACTTTGCACAGCGAAGGTATTAATATAAAAGGATATGTCGAAAGTGTTAAGCGTATAAAATCGATTTCTTACCGAAGACAGTCGCCATACAGAATTTATTACGCATACTCATTTGATGGTAATACGTTTAACAAAAAGAGCTATTTATTATGGGATAAGCCCCGCCAAAATAAAGGCGATGAGATTGATGTTTATGTAGACAAAATGGGTCATTCGACAATATGTATTTAAGTTGGAGATTATAAGCATAACACGCAAAAAAAGAGCCATCGTTTTTAAACGAGCTCTTTTAAAACACGCCTATGACGTAAAGCATTTTGTCCGGTTTCTTAGTGGAGTTTAAAATGTAATGAAAGAGGTTAAATTGGCAGACAGTAATATTTACTGCCTGCCAATTGCGTTTTTGAGCTTATTTATGAATGCTTCTTTTCATATCGCTATACCCAATCCAAACCGTCCAAACGTAGGCACAGGTTTTCGGTATCATTAATATACCAACAAGGGGGAAGGTATCTGCCCATAAAACAACCGGGATATAAAAAGCAAAGCTTAGCACAATGGTCAGCCACATAAAACCAAAAGAGCGGTCATTGTGTTGCTTTGCACTTTGGTAGAACAACACGATAATCAGCAGCCCTAAAAGCGCAAAGGGAATGTTGCGGTAAATCCCCCACGATAAGGGCGCATTTGCACTCGTCCATGCGTTTTGGGGGAAGAAGCACAGTGCAATTCGAACAATAGCCAAAAGATAAACTGCGAAAGTAACCCCTTGTTTGCCCTGTATATCGTAGCGTTTGCGCCAAATGTAGTACAAAAGAATATAAAACAAAGTCATGGTGATGGAAGTGATAAATTTACCGATTCCCAGTGCCGCAGTGTAATTTTCAAGCCCTGTTGTAGATAAAGCGACAGCACGCGGAACAAGGTGGAAGGCATCGCCCGAGCCAAGCACAATCGCCATAATACCAAATAGTAAGTATTGTTTATTGCCTTTGGCGTTTTTAACCATAAGGATACCCAGGGTAACCACAGTGGTGAGATAAACTACATCAAATATCGTTTCCATAATTGATTGCATTGTAAAACCTCCTATTATGAACATTGTTCAGTTAGATATCTATTGAAACCCACCTGTTTGGTGGGTAAATTTGCTTAATAAATTGTACGCTTAATAACTTCCAATAAACAGTTACAAGAAGCTTCTTCTCTCATAAGCAATGTAAGGATGTTGGAGAATACAAAATCTACAAATTCAGTTTTTGTAAAGTTATCTGAGAACGTATTTTTTCGAACGGCCTGGTCTTTTTCTAACGCCTCTAACAAGGCGCGCTTGATATGACTAAAATATTGCTTCATCACTTCTCGAGCTTTGCTTTTATCTACGTTCGCAAAACTCATGGAATGCAAACTGAAGAAAGAGGGGTATTTTTTGCAGCCTTTTTGAACACTCTCGAACAAAGACAAAACGCTTTGGACGAAACCGGATTGGCTGCAGCAACCTTTTGAATCGTGCATAATTTCTCGCCAAACAGATTCTACCGTTGCCAGAACCAAATCGCTTTTTGATGGAAAGTAGTTGTATATTGAGCCTACCGATACACCGCATTTAAGAGCAACATCTCTCATATTCAAGGCTTGTATGCCCGATTGCGACACTACCTCTTTGCCGACAGAAAGAATTGCCTCCCGCGATGTCAAAGTTTTATTCATAACAAACCTCCAAACTGAACAATGTTCATTTTAGCATATCACTTCAAATTTGTCAACTAAAAAAGTATATATTGCGCTGATTTAAATAAGCATTTTTTGTAAATTAATTTTTAGGTAAAAGAAAAGCCGTCCGGCGGTAAAACCCTACGGCAAATCTTAAAAAGCAAAAAATAATTTTGAAAATTACCATTTCTGCAATTGTTTAGCGGATAACCAATGCGGTTTTATTGGGTAAGCACACTGCACTTTCGCCCGACCTGCTGATAAAACCTACGTTTTCGCAAACATGGTCGGGGCAATTTACGTCTACAAAACGTATTTTGTGGTCTCTTATCTCAAAACTTACAGGTAGACCGCTTTTTTTATCAAGCGAGAAGGTCTTGTCCTCTGCTTTCGCAAGGTCTACTTTCATAATATTTTTACCGTCAACACTAATAACGGCAATGGGATGATCGTTATTTGAACCAATAAAATAAAATGCAGCGACTGCTAATGCCGCAACCAATAGAACCCCCAATAAAATAAAATCGTTTTTTTTGAACTTCAATTTTTTTTCAGGCAAATTTTTCACAGCTCCAAACCAAATTGTTACTCCAAGTATTATAACATAAACTCATAAAAGAGTCACATACTACGATAGAAAGAAATTTTAAACATTTTTGCCAGCGTGCGGATTATATAATCCGGCTTGGCAGTGGTAGTACCTTAAATTGGAGGAGTGATGAACCATGGCATTAACGCCAAAAGAATACGAAAATCTTAGCAATAAAGCTGCGCCAAATTCGAATCTCGGCAAAAATATGGCGTTGGCGTTTTTAATAGGCGGGTTGATTTGTACACTGGGGCAGTTTTTTGTAAACCTTTATACAAAGCTGGGGCTCGATAAAGATATGGCGAGCGGAACGGCATCGGTTACTTTGGTGTTTTTAAGCGTACTGTTTACGGGGCTGAATTTATACGATAACCTTGCACGTTACGGCGGCGCAGGTACGTTGGTGCCCATTACGGGTTTTGCAAATGCGGTCGCATCCCCTGCACTTGAGTTTAAAAGCGAAGGCTTGATTATGGGTATTGGTGTAAAAATGTTTACCATTGCAGGGCCTGTGATTGTTTACGGTGTTTCTGCCAGCGTCATTTACGGGCTGATTTTATATTTATTTAAGCTGATTTAAACATTCGAAAATACAAAATTGCAATCAATTAGATACAGGCTTATTGCCTGCGCAATAAAAACAACAAACTGAAAGGTTTTGATAAAATGCCAACCAAGTTAGGCGCACATACCGTGCGGTTGGACAGTATGCCATCCATCCTGTCCTTTGCAGCGGTGGCAAGCAAAAAAGAGGGGCAAGGCCCGTTGGGTGGAAAATTCGATATTTTAAACGACGATACTTCGTTTGGCCAGCAAAGCTGGGAAAAAGCCGAAAGCCAAATGCAAAAGCTGTGTGTGGGCAAAGCGTTGGAGAAGGCAAACCTTTCGCCCGAAGCGATTGATTTTATGTTTGCGGGTGATTTGCTCAACCAATGCATCGGTTCCACTTACGGCCTGCGCGATTTTTCAATCCCTTTTTTTGGTTTATTCGGCGCCTGTTCTACCATGTCAGAGTCTCTTACGCTTGCATCGATGTTTGTGGATTCGGGGCTGGCAAACCGATGCATTGCAGTGACGTCATCTCACTTCTGCTCGGCAGAGCGGCAATTTCGGTTCCCGCTGGAATACGGTGGGCAGCGCCCCCCCACAGCACAGTGGACAGTAACCGGTTCGGGCAGTGTGGTTGTGGGCAAAAACGTAAAACCGCCCTATGTTAAGGCGGTGTGTGTGGGTACCATAGAAGATTTGGGCATTAAAGACTCCAACAACATGGGGGCGGCTATGGCGCCGGCAGCGGCAAAAACCATTCAAACATTTTTTGAAGATACTTGCACCAATGCCGATAACTACGATTTGATTGTCACCGGCGACCTCGGCGAAGTGGGCAGCAACCTAATGGAGCAACTGCTTGCACGCGAAGGCATCAGCCTGGGTACAAAGCACAACGATTGCGGTTTGATTATTTACGACCGCGAGAATCAGCAGGATGTAAATGCGGGAGGCTCGGGCTGCGGATGCAGTGCCTCGGTGCTCTGTGCCGATATTCTGCCCAAAATACAAAACGGCGAGCTCAACGACGTACTGTTTATTGCAACCGGTGCACTCATGAGCCCCACATCGGTGCAGCAGGGCGAAAGTATACCGGGCATTGCCCACCTCGTTTACCTTTCTTCTCAATCCGTGCGGAAAGGGGTATTGTAATGGAAGTTTTTTTAACTTATTTAAAAGCATTTGTTGTCGGCGGTATTTTGTGTGCCGTAGGGCAGATTTTTATTGATAAAACCAAGTTGACCCCTGCACGAATTTTGGTAGGTTATGTGGTATTGGGCGTAATTCTTTCGGGCTTGGGGCTGTACCAGCCGCTGATTGATTTTGCCGGTGCGGGTGCATCGGTTCCGCTTACCGGCTTTGGGCATACCCTGGCAAAAGGTGTGCGCGAAGGGCTTGCAGAAAAGGGCTTGTTCGGTATCCTGTCGGGCGGGCTTACGGCTACATCGGCGGGCATTGCGGCGGCAATTATTTTTGCACTGATAGTTGCTCTTATTTTTAAACCCGGCGATAAAACTTAACCCCCACTATTTTTGGTTGGTTCTTCCTAAGATATAATCGGTACTGGTTTGATAAAAATCAGCCAATTTGATGAGTGCCCAAACAGGTATTTCGCGAATACCCTTTTCATATCTGCGGTAAACCTCGCGTTTACAGTTCAGCATTGTTGCAACTTGTTCTTGCGTTAAGTCAGCATCCAGCCTTAAATCTTCCAATCGTTGAAAATACATGACATCACCTCTTGACTATGCTACCATTTTGTGGCATTATCAAGAATAATATGCAACCATACAGTAGCATTTTTATAGGGGGTGAAAGTATGCCGGAATATCAAAAAATGTACAGCAGTTTATTTAATGAAATTACAGATACAATTGAACGTCTGAAAAAAATACAGCAAGATGTAGAAGAACTATATATCAGTACAGATGAACCGATTCAGCTTGCTGACTATGCAAAAGATAAATAAGTAAAAAAGAACCATCCGCTGTGCAGCAGATGGTTCTTTGCTTTTGTTAAACTAAATTAGCCCGCAATCTTCATAGTCCTTCCATTTTTCACGGTAGCTGCGTTCATTCAGCAGACGAAAAACAATATACCCAACCGAGCCCATCAGCAGGACAATGGGAACAACAACCGACAACATTTTTTTTAAAGCAGAATCTTGCTTCATTGCAGCAACCCTCATTTCTGTTTATTGTAGGATTCTAAAAATATCATACCCTAAACAGGACAGGTTCGTCAACGTTGTGTTAAAAAATTTGCATAATGTTTAAAAAAGGCAAACAAAAAAGCAGACGCGTTGTATAGCATCTGCTTGTTTTTGCCGTTTTGTTTAGCGTTAAAACTTAGCCAACTGCATTCAGTTTGCTTGCAAGGTGAGATTTCTTTCTCGCTGCACAGTTTTTGTGAAGAATATTTTTAGCGGCAGCTTGGTCAATTTTCTTAACTGCAAGCTTTACAACCTCTACTTTATTCTCGTCGTTGTTAGCAACAGCCAACTCCGCGTTTTTAATTACTGTTTTGAGATTCGTTTTTACTGCTTTATTCTCAGCAGATTTTGCAGCAATCACTCTAACTCTTTTCTTAGCAGATTTAATGTTAGGCATATTCACACCTCCTTCATTACACATGACAGTACAAGTTATATTAGCATTTTTGAGGCAAAATTGCAACTATTTTTCAAGAAAAAATCGCTTACAGCCAATATTTTTCTGAAAAAAGCCCATAATGACATTGAAACATGCAAATAACAGCCCGAATCAGGGCATTTGAGGAGGATTTACCATGATTTTTCGTACCGACTTGGCAATGGAGCTGGAAGAACAGCATCGCTCCGAACAGATCCCCGGCATCGTCTCGCAGGATGAAACCGTAGGCAACCTTACCATTAATAAAATCCAAATTACAAGCGAAGAAGCAGCGCAAAAAATCGGCAAACCCATTGGGGAATATGTTACCGTTACGGTACCGCCTTTTTCAGATGATGTCACTTCGGCAAATGAAGAAATCGAGGCGATGGCGCAACAAATTCAGCGGCTGATAAACGATGACAAAGGGTTGGTACTGGTAGCGGGTTTGGGCAATCATCAAATCACGCCCGATGCACTTGGCCCCAAGGTGATTGAAGGTATCATTGCCACCCGTCACATCAAAGGCGAGGTTGCCGAGGCAGCAGGGCTGTCGCACCTGCGCCCCGTGGCGGCGATTGCGCCGGGCGTACTGGGGCAAACCGGTATAGAAACGGGCGAGGTGGTATCTTCCATCGTAAAAGACATTCAGCCGAGCTGTGTTGTTGCGGTGGATGCGCTTGCCTCGCGCAGCCTGGACCGTTTGGGCTGCACAGTGCAGATATCCAACACCGGTATCTCCCCCGGCTCGGGTGTTGCCAATACACGCAAAGAGCTTTCGAAAAATTCGCTCGGTGTACCGGTGGTGTCGATTGGTGTGCCCACCGTAGTGGATGGAACCACACTGGCGGGCGACTTGCTGCAAGCAAAAGAAATGATGAGCGACGAACAAATTCGCGAGCGCTTTGAGCCGCGCGGCGCTATGATGATGGTAACCCCGCGTGAAATTGACCTTGTCATTCAGCGGGCGGCTAAGGCAATTTCGCTCGCCATCAATCGCGCACTTCAGCCCAAAATGAGCCTGGATGATATTGTCTATCTGAGCGAATAATAATCTTTAAAAGTATAAAAACCCCATTTTATGCATATCCATTGATAGTGGAGCGAGTTGAATCTACTCGCAAAGTGCAAGCATGGGGGAATTATAAGTGGGCAGACGAAGAAACAGGCTACAGGTAAAAAAAGCGTTGTCGCTAATGCTACTCTTGCCGTTTGCGGTGTGGGGCTTGATTAAGTGCCTGCCGCTGCTGGGCAATTTGGCGGCGCGCGCCGCAATGCTTTCTGCCGCTATGAATATGCCCGAGGGCAGTATTGCCATGCTGGAGGAACGGTTTAATTCGGAACTGTTTGAAAACGGTGAAAAAGAAGATGCCGTGGTATCCGAATCGCCCCCGCCTGTTTCTTCGTCCGAGCCCGAGTCATCGTCACTGCCGCCGAGTGAATCGTCGGAAGAAGAAAAACAAAAACCCGAACTCCCCTCCCCCGATGACATCCCCGACGAATACCGCGGAACCATACGCGAGCTGCAATACGGGGCAGACCGCAGCCCCATCTACATTCCGCTGAAAGCGGGCTATCTCAAAAACTCGACCAAACTCACCGCTGCGGATGTAAAAAAAGAGCTGAATAAGCCGCTTGAGATGAAACTAAAGCAAACGGACGAGCCGCAGGTGCTGATCATACACACCCATGCTACCGAAAGCTACGAGCCTTTTGCCGTAGATTTTTACGATAAACGCGGAACATGGCGCAGTACCGATAATGAGTGCAACATGGTGCAGGTGGGCAACCGCATTGCCGAAGAACTGAAAAATGCGGGCATTGGGGTAATTCATGATACCACACAGCACGATTACCCCTCTTATAATGGCTCGTACGAGCGCAGTGCCGAAACAGTAAAGAGTTACCTAAAAAAATATCCCACCATCAAAGCCGTACTGGATGTTCACCGCGATGCCATCCAGCCCGAGGACAACGTGATTGTAAAGGCAACGGCAGACATTGACGGGAAAAAAGCCGCACAGGTAATGATTATTACAGGGTGTGAAGACGGCACAATGGGTGTGCCGAACTGGAGTAGCAACCTGCGTTTTGCGGCAGCGCTGCAAAGCAATGCAGAAGAAATGTACGCGGGGCTGATGCGGCCAATCTTCTTTTGTTACCGCAAATACAATATGGATTTGACCAAGGGCTCTATTTTACTGGAAGTGGGCAGCCACGGCAATACGCTGGAAGAAGCCGAATACAGCGGTGAATTGTTAGGCAAAGCATTGGTAAAGACGCTGAATGATACTAAAAAATAAGTTGGATGTGAAACATGAAAAACAAAATAAGGATATTTGGGCTGTCGTTTTTTAGCACAATGGTACTGATGGTATTGTTATGCGGTTTTGCTGTAGCAGACAACAACACGCGGCAAACAGGATACGGAGACTTTGTGCCTTTATTGCAGGCAGCCCAAACAGACGCGCTGCATTATAATGTATCTGTTATGGGTGAGCAATATGAGGTAAATGTAGGCTGTCTAAACACCGCAGCGGGATATTTGCAGAAAATGAGCCCTTATATGCCGGTAAAAGGCAGGCTTGCCGTTAAACTAGCAGCACTGGGTGTACGCGCAGTTGAGGAAAACCTCATCCTATAGCAAAACAGAACAGTTTTAAGCAACCACCATGCTCTTACCAGACATGGTGGATTTTTGCGCTCTGCCGCAAATACACCAAAAGCTGTGAACATCTTGTAAAACTAATTTATAAGGCAACATGCGCTATTGCTGAAAGCTTTTCTTATGTGATATAATAACCGCAATGTGGTTATTATACTTTTATTGAACTGCCTTTGGTTGCCCATTTCCCGGGTAACTGGCAAAACGGTAAAATATATCGTAACATCAACGCTTTTATGCTATAATAAAATGTAATTGCTATGCGCGGCAAGTGCCGCACAGGAGGTTTATATGGATAATATTCGCGAAAGAACCAGAAACTTTTGCATCATTGCACACATCGACCACGGTAAATCCACGCTGGCAGACCGTCTGCTTGAAAAAACAAGCGCTGTTGCACTGCGGGATATGTCAGAGCAGCTTCTTGACAATATGGATATTGAACGAGAGCGCGGTATTACCATCAAAGCACGCGCTGTCACCGTTAAATATAAGGCAAATGACGGTAAAGAATATATTTTAAACCTGATTGATACCCCGGGACATGTGGACTTTAACTACGAAGTATCGCGCTCGCTTGCGGCATGCGAGGGGGCAATTTTGGTTGTCGACGCATCGCAGGGCATTGAGGCGCAAACACTTGCAAACACGTACCTTGCAATCGAGCATGACCTAGAAGTGGTTCCCGTTGTCAATAAAATCGATTTGCCTGCCGCAGACCCCGACCGTGTTTGTCATGAGATTGAAAATGTCATCGGCATCCCCGCTATGGATGCACCGAAAATATCTGCAAAGCAGGGTATTGGCATAGATGAGGTGCTGGAGCGTATTGTCACCGATATACCCGCACCCAAAGGCGATGAAGATGCCCCGCTAAAAGCACTGATTTTTGACAGTTACTACGACAGTTACAAAGGCGTTATTGTTTACGTCCGCGTAATGGAGGGGAAATTGACCCCCGACATGACCGTTAAAATGATGCAAACAGGCGCCGAGTTTGATGTGGTAGATGTTGGTACAATGGGTGCAACCCGTCTCAACTCCGAAAAAGAGTTGGTAGCAGGCGAGGTTGGCTATTTTACGGCGTCTATCAAGAATGTAAAAGACACCAGAGTGGGCGATACCGTCACCGATGCGGACAACCTGTGTGATAAAGCCTTACCCGGCTACCGCAAGGTAAACCCTATGGTGTTCTCGGGTATCTACCCCACCGACAGTGCGCGTTACCCCGACCTGCGCGATGCACTGGAAAAATTGCAGCTCAACGATGCTTCCCTCAGCTTTGAACCCGAAACCTCAATTGCACTGGGGTTTGGCTTCCGCTGCGGTTTTTTGGGGCTGCTGCATATGGAGATTATTCAAGAGCGCATTGAGCGCGAGTTTAATATCGATATCATCACCACCGCGCCCAGCGTTGTTTATAAACTGACGCTGACAAGCGGAGAAACCATTCAAATCGATAACCCCACCAACTACCCCGACCCCGGCACCATTGTTTCTGCCGAGGAGCCGTTTGTGCGCGCATCCATCTTTACCCCCAGCCAGTTTATCGGCAATATTATGGAGCTGTGCCAAAGCCGCCGCGGCGAGTACAAAGATACAAAATATCTCGATGAAGACCGTGTAGAGCTGCACTACGAGTTGCCGCTGAACGAAATTATCTACGACTTCTTTGATGCGCTGAAAAGCCGCACCAGGGGCTATGCGTCGTTCGACTACGAGCTTACGGGCTACCGCAGCTCAAAACTGGTGAAGCTGGATATCTTGCTCAACGGCGAAGTTGTGGATGCGCTCTCGTTTATTGTATTTGCAGACAGTGCCTACACACGCGGTAGAAAGCTTACCGAAAAACTCAAGGAGAACATCCCCCGCCAAATGTTCGAAGTGCCTATTCAGGCGGCAATCGGCGGTAAGATTATTGCACGAGAAACGGTAAAAGCAATGCGCAAAGACGTACTTGCCAAATGCTATGGCGGTGATATTACCCGTAAAAAGAAATTACTTGAAAAACAAAAAGAAGGCAAGAAGAAAATGCGCCAGCTCGGCTCGGTAGAGGTACCGCAAGAAGCATTTATGGCGGTTCTAAAGTTGGACGAATAAAATATCTTACCGCGTACCGTGCCTCCGGCTTACAGCCAACTTGCTGTTCGGTTGCCGGGGGGTGCTGCCCGCAGAGAGGACAAGAAATGGATACATTTAAGAGAGTACTCAAAGAGTGGGTTATTCCATTTGCACTGGAAATTCTGGTCATTGTACTGATTGTTAAGTTTATATGTTTTTTTGCGGTGGTGCCTACCGGCTCGATGATCCCCACTGTGGACGAACATAGTTGGCTGTTTGCCACCCGCATGTACAACCCCGAAAAGAATGTAAAGCGCGGCGATATTTTGGTATTCCGCAGCGACGAAATGGACCAGACCCTGCTCAAACGCTGCATAGGTTTGCCGGGTGAAGAAATTACCCTCGACGAGGAAGGCAAACTTTATATTAACGGCGAATATTACGAAGAACCCTATGTGGTTAACAAGCTGGCAGAGCCCGCCAAATTCCGTATACCGCAGGGGCACTACCTGTTTTTGGGTGACAACCGCAGCGGCTCGCTGGATGCACGTTATTGGGATGAACCCTATATCTCTGCAGATAAAATTATGGGCAAAGCGCGCTTTACCATTTGGCCGTTTAAAAACTTCGGTCCGCTCAAATGATGGAAAAGGTTTCAAAGAAAATCGGGCTCTATATCCATGTTCCGTTTTGTGTAAGCAAATGCCCTTATTGCGATTTTTATTCGCTCAAAGCGGATGACGATACAATGGACGCGTACACATCCGCTGTGTGTACCTGCATCGACCGTATGTCAGCCCGTTACCCCTACCCTGCCGATACGCTGTATTTCGGCGGAGGAACGCCTGTTTTATTAGGTGCGTCACGTCTTGCAAACATCTTAAACCACGCCAATGCAGGCTTTGGGCTGCATAACGCCGAAATTACTTTAGAGGCAAACCCCCATTCCACTCTGCTGCAAACGCTTGCCGATTTGCATAAAGCAGGCGTAAACCGCCTTTCAATGGGTCTGCAAAGTGCGGTGCCGGAGGAGCTGGCGTTTTTGGGCAGGGGGCATACCCCTGACGAGGCAAGGCGCGCGGTGGAGGATGCCCGTACTGCGGGTTTTGATAACATCAGCCTAGATATTATGATGGGCATTCCGCGCCAGACAGCACATTCGGTGGAGCGCTCGATCGACTTTTGCGCTGACCTCGGCATTGAGCATATTTCGTCGTATCTGCTCAAAGTAGAAGAGGGTACGCCGTTTTACGCAAACAATATTCTTTCCATCTGCCCCGACAGCGACGAGCAGGCAGAAATTTACCTGCACGCGGTAGAATACCTTGCAAACAAGGGCTACAGCCAATATGAAATTTCGAATTTTGCACGAGATGAAAAAACAAGCCGACACAATTTAAAATACTGGAATTGTGAGGAGTACATCGGCATAGGCCCCAGTGCCCACAGCTTTATTGACGGCGAGCGCCGCTACTACGAGCGTGATTTGCAGGGCTTTGTTGCCAGTAACGGCGAACAAGGTTGGAAGTTTGATGCCATCGGCGGTGACTTTGAGGAATACGCTATGCTCAAGTTGCGCTTGACCAGCGGATTGCACTTTGATGATATACAACAACGATATCCCACTGTGGACACGGCCGCAATGATAAAAAAGGCGAAACCGATGAGAAAAGCGGGGTTACTCCATCTTACAGATAAGGGAATTGCCCTTACACCGCAGGGCTTTTTGCTTTCCAATTCCGTAATTGCAGAGTTGATACTATAAAGAACGCTTCGGCGTTCTTTTTTCTTTGCAGATTTGTATGCGGTCAAATAGGCAGATGCACCCCGCATAATAGATGCACTGATGTGGAACAATGCATTTTGTATGGCGAAACGCCCTTACAATAATATAAACAAAAAAGAGGACGGTTTTATCCGTCCTCTTTTTCTTCGGTCTGCTCACTGGTGCCAACATAAATTTCTTCTGTAACCTGCTGTGCTGCCTGTAATTGTTCAATTACATTGGTTATCTTGTTAAACAGCACGTTGTACATTTTTTCGTAGTTTGGCATATACTATCACCTCAATTCGAATATTGTATACATAATACTATATAATATATTGCAATGCAATATAAGGTTTGAAATTGTAATACATTGTAATATATAGTAGAGATGGTGATAAAGATGGGAATTGAAAAAAAGAACTTTACATTTCGTTTAAACGAAGAACTTGTAGATAAGTTAAGACTTTGTGCAAAAAATGAAAACAGAAACCTTTCTAATATGGTTGAGACGATTCTTATAAACTATATAGAACAAAAATTTCCTGACGATAATGGAAAGAACTAATAATTATGATTATGCACACAGAATGCGAGCTTTGCGTGAAGATAAAGATCTAAAGCAAATACAAATTGCAGAGTTGCTCCATGTTGGTCAAAAAACCTACTCTGATTATGAGACACGCAAAATACGTATTCCTTTAGAAAGCATGATAAAATTAGCAAAGTTCTATAACGTAGATTTAAATTATATCTGCGGAATCAGCAGCGAAAAAAGAAACTACCCCTTAGAATAATAATTGGATTAGCAGTCAGATGAATGACTGCTATTTTTTTGTAAATAATTTATGAAGTCGCTTGACAAAAGCAGATTTCCGTGTAAAATAATAGTTGTTAGCACTCGAAAGATAAGAGTGCTAAAACCAATTCAGAGGTGATAAGCTGTGGAGATTGACCAAAGAAAATTGAAGATACTTGCAGCTATCGTCGAGAACTACATTCGTACCGGCGAACCAATCGGCAGCAAAACATTGGCGCAGATGCTTGAATTTCAGGTATCTCCCGCCACCATCCGCAACGAGATGTCTGCGCTGTTCGATATGGGGCTGCTTGAACAGCCGCATACTTCTGCGGGCAGAGTCCCTTCGCACCTTGGCTACAGGGTGTATATCAATCAGCTAATGCACTGTAAGCCCCTGACAGAAGAAGAGCGTGACGAAATTGATGCACTGTTTAATGTAAAAGACCCTGACCCCGACCGCTTGCTAGAGGATGCAGCCAATGCGTTGGCGCATTTTACCAACTGTGCTACCATCTCCACTACCATTACACCCAAGCATGTCACCGTACGCCGTATCGAGATTGTGCCTGTAGACCGCCGTACCGTGGTTATGTTGGTGGTGGCGTCCAACGGCGTGATTAAAAATAAGGTGTCGCGCGTAGACTATAATTTGAACCGCGAAATCATCGAGTTCTTTAACAAGTTTGCAAACAACCGTTTTGGCGGGCGCTCGATGGACGAAATTTCTACGATGTATGTCAGTTCGGTAGCGGTTGCGCTGGGCGAATACTCCCGTGTGTTTACCCCGCTGCTGGCAGGTATTTACGAGCTTTGCAAGGCGATTAATGACGGCCAGTATTTTGCAAGCGGCGAAACAAATCTTCTAGGCTATAAAGAATTTGACGCTGTGGCACACGATTTACTTACTACCATAGGCGACCGTGATAAAATTACCGAGATACTCCCCTTTCAAAAAGAGGGTGTTCAGATTTCGATCGGTAAAGAAAACCCGATTTCGGAGCTCACCGATTCTTCGGTGGTGGTTGCTACCTACAAAATAGGCAAAGACAGCTGTGGTGCAATTGGTGTGGTCGGCCCTGTTCGGCTGAACTATCAAAAGTTAATACCGCATCTGGAATACTTTGCGAAGACATTAGGAAAACTGTTATCAGATACCCTTGAAAACGAAGATTAATGGCATAAAAACAGCGGGGCATCCCGCTGAATACCAAAAGCGGAAACCCGCTGCTGAGAGGAGACAAAAAAGTGTCTGCAAAAAAAGCAAAAGAAACTGCACCGCAGGCTGAAGAGGTTCAGGCGGACGAAGTAAAAACAGAGGCAGTTAACACAGAAGAAGCTGTTGCGGAAGAAACTGCTGCTCAACAAGAAGTAAGTGAGGTTGATTTGCTGAAAACGCAGCTGGAAGAAATGAGCGACAAGCTGATGCGAACCCTTGCCGAGTACGACAACTACCGCAAACGTTCGCAAAAAGAACGCCTTGAGATTTACCCCGAGGCGGTTGCACAAACGGTAACCAAATTTTTACCGATATTGGATAACTTCGACCGCGCTATGGAAAGCGAATGCGCCGATGCAGAGTTTAAAAAAGGCGTAGAAATGATACTGACATCATTTAAAGAATGCCTGAAAGCGCTGAATGTAGAAGAAATTGAGGCGGAAGGCAAAGAGTTCGACCCCAACCTGCACAATGCCGTAATGCATATCGAGAGTGAAACCCTCGGTGAAAACATAATTGCGGCAGTATTCCAAAAAGGCTATAAAATTGGCGACAAGGTATTGCGCCACGCCATGGTTCAGGTAGCCAACTAACAAAGAGCTTTGCTCATAAGTATAAATAATTACGAAACACCGGCGGTGTATACCGCATTAAAACTTGGGCGCACAGCGCCGACTATTGGAGGAATCATTTATGGGAAAAATCATTGGCATTGACTTAGGTACAACAAACTCTTGCGTAGCCGTTATGGAAGGCGGCGAGGCGGTTGTTATTGCAAACGCCGAGGGCGCACGCACCACGCCGTCTGTAGTGGCATTTGCAAAAACCGGCGAAAGAATGATTGGTCAGGTTGCAAAACGTCAGGCTGTTACCAACCACGAGCGCACCATCAGTTCGATTAAAAGACATATGGGCTCCGACTACAAAGTACACATCGACGATAAAACTTACACCCCGCAAGAAATTTCTGCAATGATTCTGCAAAAATTAAAGGCAGATGCAGAGGCTTATCTGGGCGAAAAGGTAACCGAGGCAGTTATCACTGTTCCCGCATACTTTACCGATGCGCAGAGACAGGCAACCAAAGACGCAGGCAAAATTGCAGGCCTTGATGTAAAACGTATCATCAACGAGCCTACCGCTGCGGCACTGGCTTACGGTGTAGATAAAGAAAATGATCAAAAAATAATGGTATACGACCTTGGCGGCGGTACTTTCGACGTTTCCATCATCGAGATGGGCGACGGTGTACAAGAGGTTCTTGCTACCGCAGGCAACAACAAGCTGGGCGGTGACGACTTTGACGAGCGCGTGATCAACTACCTTGCTTCCGAATTCAAAAAAGATACCGGCATTGACCTTTCGAGCGATAAAATGGCAATGCAGAGACTGAAAGAAGCGGCAGAAAAAGCAAAAATTGAGCTTTCGGGTATGACCACCGCAAGCATCAACCTGCCGTTTATCACCGCAGATGCAACCGGTCCCAAACATCTTGATATCACTCTCACCAGGGCAAAATTCAACGAGCTTACCGCAGACCTTGTTGAGAAAACCATGGGCCCTGTTCGTCAGGCTCTGTCCGATAGCGGCTTGCAGCCTTCGCAGTTGGATAAAATCCTGCTGGTCGGCGGTTCTTCCAGAATCCCCGCAGTACAAGATGCAGTAAAAGGCATTACAGGCAAAGAGCCGTTTAAGGGCATCAACCCCGATGAATGCGTTGCAATTGGTGCGGCAATTCAGGGCGGCGTACTCGGCGGCGATGTAAAAGGCTTGCTGCTGCTCGACGTTACTCCCCTGTCCCTTGGCTTGGAGACACTGGGCGGCGTGTTCACCAAAATTATTGAGAGAAACACCACCATCCCAACCAAAAAATCGCAGATTTTCTCCACTGCTGCCGACGGCCAAACCTCGGTTGAGGTACACGTGCTGCAGGGCGAGCGTGAGATGGCAAAAGACAACAAAACTTTGGGTAACTTCCGCCTGGACGGCATCCCCGCTGCACCCCGCGGTGTGCCGCAAATCGAAGTAACCTTTGATATTGATGCCAACGGCATCGTACACGTTTCTGCAAAAGACCTGGGCACAGGCAAAGAGCAGAACATCACCATTACCTCATCTACCAATATGTCTAAAGATGACGTCGAAAAGGCTGTGAAAGACGCAGAGGCATTTGCCGCTGAGGATAAGAAACGCCGCGAAGAAATCGACGTAAGAAACGGCGCAGACCAAATGGTTTACCAGTCTGAAAAAACAATCACCGACCTTGGTGATAAAATTGCTGCCGATGATAAAACCGACCTTGAGGCGAAGATTGCAGCACTCAAAGAGGCACTGAAAGGTACCGACGTTGAGGCAATCAAAGCAAAACAAGAGGAACTGCAGAAGAAATTCTACGAAGTTTCTTCGAAAGTATACGAGAAAACGCAGGCAGCAGGCGAGGCGGCACCGGGCGCTGATACCGCAAATGCGGGGTCTGCCCCCAACGACGGCGATTATGTCGATGCAGACTACAAAGACGCTGAGGATAACAAATAGTTCGTTTGATGTCAGAGTAGGGGCACGGCATGCCGTGCCCCTATAAATGCGTTTTACAATTAAAATGCTTTGTGATAAACTAAGTAAGCATATTTGAAATAGATAAAGGGTGGTACATTTGCCTGACAAAAGAGATTATTACGAAGTGCTCGGCGTTCAAAAGGGATGTTCTGACGACGAGCTGAAAAAAGCATACAGACGTCTTGCGAAAAAATATCACCCGGATTTAAATCCAGGCGATAAAGAAGCCGAGACGAAATTTAAAGAAGCAAATGAAGCTTACGAAGTCCTCTCTGACGCGCAAAAACGCCAAAAGTACGACCAGTTCGGCTTTGCAGGTGTTGATCCCAGTTATGGTGCAGGTGCGGGCGGTGCAGGCTTTGGCGGCTTTGGCGATATGGATTTTGATTTGGGCGACATTTTCGGCAGCTTTTTTGGCGGCGGTTTTGGCGGCAGTACCAGAACCCGCAACCCCAATGGGCCCATTCGCGGTAACGATGTAAATACACAGCTGAACCTTTCGTTTATCGAGGCGGCGCTGGGTTGCCAAAAAGAAGTTACCATTCAGCGCTTGGAGCGCTGCGAAACTTGCGATGGCACAGGTGCGGCAAAAGGCACTTCGCCCGAATCTTGCTCCGATTGCGGCGGTACCGGCCAAGTACGTGTACAGCAGCGCACCCCGTTTGGTGTAATCCAAACCAGCAGAACCTGCCCCAAGTGCAACGGCAAAGGTAAGGTTATCAAAAGCCCGTGCAGCGATTGCCGCGGTATGGGGCGTGTTCGCCATACCAAAAAAATAAATGTGAACGTGCCTGCGGGTATCGATAACGGGCAGACTTTTGTTATGAGCGGTCAGGGCGACCACGGCGTCAATGCCGGCCCTGCAGGGGATCTCAACATCACGGTGGGTATCCGCCCCGACCCGATTTTCTCACGCGACGGGTTTAATGTTTGGTGCGAAATTCCCATCACCTTTACACAAGCGGCTCTCGGCGACGAAATCACCGTCCCTACAATCGACGGTAAAGTGACCTATGAGGTGCCTGAGGGTACACAGCCGGGTACAACCTTCCGCCTGCGCAACAAGGGTATCCCGTTTGTAAACGGGCGCGGCAGGGGTGACCAGTACGTTAAGGTGACCATTGAAGTACCCCAAAATTTAAACAACAAACAAAAACAAGCGCTGAAAGATTTTGAAGCACTTGCAAACGATAAAAACTACGAAAAGCGCAAAGGCTTTTTTGATAAACTCAAGGATGCGATGAAGGGAGAGGATTAATTGGTGGAGTGGAGTGAAGTAACCGTAAAGGTACCCGCAGCAAAAGTGGACGATGCTGCGGCAATTACCCAAATGGTGGTGCCCTACGGGATTTATATCGAGGATTATTCCGATCTTGTTACAGAAGCACCCAAAATTGCACACATCGACCTGATCGATGAAGAGCTGCTCGCCAGAGACCGCACGCATGCGCTCATTCATCTTTACATCAAGCCCACCGAGAACCCCAACGAAGCCGTTTCGTTCCTCACTGAACGTTTTACATCCGAGCAAATCCCTTTCGAAATTTCTACCGTAAAGGTGAAAGAAGAGGATTGGGCAACCGAGTGGAAGAAATACTATCATCCCATTAAGGTGGGCAAACGCCTTGTGGTTTGCCCCTCGTGGGAGCATTACGACCTTGCCGAGGATGAGGTGATGATTTCGCTGGACCCCGGTATGGCATTTGGCACCGGTACGCACGATACCACCAGATTGTGCATGCAGCTTTTGGAAGAGCACGTCACCGCCCAAACAACCGTACTTGATATGGGCTGCGGCAGCGGCATACTCTCGATTGCGGCGATGCTGCTGGGCGGTAAATCGGCAGTTGGTGTTGATATTGACGATACCGCGGTGCGTGTTGCCAACGAAAACGCCGCGATGAATAATGTAACAGAGAAAACCACATTTCTCTGCGGCGACCTCACCGACAAGGTGAGCGGCACGTTTGACCTGATTTGTGCCAACATCGTCGCGGATGTGATTATCCGTCTCTCCCCCGTCATCCCCCAATTCTTAAAGCAGGATGGCGTGTTTATCGCATCGGGCATTATTGCAGAACGTGCCGACGAAGTGGTTTCGGCTTTAGAAGCAATTGGGCTGCATATTGTTAAGCGTGCCGAAAGCGGCGGATGGGTAGCGTTAGATTGTAAGTTTTAATTTTAAAACAGCATAACTTGTATTTTATTTACCAACCGGAGGTTACCTATGCCGCGTTTTTTTGTAGAGCGTGCAAACGGAGATAACATCACCATCACAGGCGACGATGCGGCACATATCAGCCGCGTATTGCGCATGGGTATCGGCGATGATCTCATCGTATGCGAAAACAGCACGGATATCGAACACTTTTGCAAAATTGCAGAGATTCAGGCTGGGGCGGTATCCCTTTTGATTGACCGTTCGCAGCACAGCGCAGCCGAGCCGGATGTGAAGGTGCACCTTTATCAGGCACTGCCCAAGGCGGATAAAATGGAACTGATTATTCAAAAAGCGGTGGAGCTTGGTGTGTGCGAAATTACCCCGATGCTCACCCGCCGCTGTGTTTCGCGCCCCGATGCCAAAAGCCTTGCCAAAAAGCAGGAGCGCTGGCAGAAAATTGCCTACGAAGCCGCCAAGCAGAGCGGACGCGCCAGAATACCGGAGGTGCACCCTGTGCTGGAATACAAACAAGCGGTGCAACAGATGAGTGAAAGCCCGCTTACCGTTCTTTTTTACGAACTGGGCGGCGAAAAATTAAGAACTTTGCTGCAAAATTACCCCCCAAATATATCCATCGTGGTTGGCGCAGAGGGCGGTTTTGACGAAAGCGAGGTTGCGTATGCCATAGAACATGGCATACGTACAGCAACGCTTGGCAAGCGCATTCTTCGCTGCGAAACCGCGCCTTTATGTGCGCTTTCAGCCATCATGTTTGATACTGGAAATTTAAATTAGCAATGTAAACCGAACGTTCTGTTCGGTTTTTTTGTTCATTTTTTTGTGTTATAATAAATTTATCTTTAAATTCGACAGGATATTTGAAAGGATAATGATACAATGGCGAATGCACCCCAAAACTACAGCGGTCACCACCGCAGACGCCGCAGGCGCCGCAAATCCCCCATGCCGGCAATCATGATGATTGCAGTGCTTATGCTTGCAATCATCATTGGTGTGGCGGCGTGCAATCATAAAAAAAACAAAGAAGAAAGTTCAATACAATCCGACAGCATCGTATCAGAAAGCGATGCCCTGCAAGAAAGCGGAAGGGAAGAAACCACCAGTGAAGAATCTTCTAGCAAAAGCGAAATGACATCAAGCAGCAAGGAGAGCGAATCCTCGATGAGCAGTGAAAGCAGTTCGGTCTCGTCCGGTTCTGCACAAAATGTTGCCAATCAAGCCGATGACTGGAGCCTTGTACTGGTGAATGCAAAAAACCGCCTCAGCGGTGATTACAACGTAAAACTTGCAAATGTTAACGCCAACTACCAGTTGGACGAACGCATTGTGGAAGATATGAAAGCCATGATAGCAGCCGCAAAAGCAGACGGATATTCTTTGCAGATTTGTTCAGCTTACCGCTCTACCGAGCGCAGTGCGGTTCTTTACAAAAACAAAATAAATCAACTTAAAAACAACGGGCTTTCCGACCAGGATGCGGCGGTAGAAGCGGCGAAATGGGTGGCACCTCCGGGAACCAGCGAGCACAACACAGGGCTTGCTGCCGATATTGTATCGGGAGATTATTTTACCAAATACTCCGACCTTGAGCATGACTTTGAAAAGTTTGATGAGTTCAAATGGCTGTACGAAAACTGTGCTGATTATGGCTTTGTACTGCGTTACCCCAAAGATAAACAGGAGGCTACCGGAATTACCTACGAACCGTGGCATTACCGCTATGTGGGCAAAGAACATGCCCGTAAGATTATGGACCAGAAAATTTGCTTGGAGGAATACTTGAATCAATTTTAGGAGTGACTACCTTGACATCATTTGGCACGTCACAACAGAACACGCAAAAAAGCAGCACGTCTGCGCTTACCGCAGCGGTAGGTGTATTGCTTGCTGTAGCTATTCTTGTTACCGGTACCTCTCTTGCCGGCGCACTAAAAGATAAGGGTGGGGAACTTGTTGCCGCACAGGTGTTTCAGCAAGAAAAAATGCAGCTGAGCGGCTCGAAAAACAAACTGCTGCGCCGTAAAACCGTCAGTTTACTGGAACATTATGTGTTTGCGTTTGCCGATGCCGCCATCAATTTTGATACCGTGCCCCAGTTGAACAGTAAGGTGTTTTTTAAAATTGCAACCTCTATGCCCGACGATGTGGAGCCATTGGGCATTGTGTTTGACCATTATGATATTATACTTACCTGCCGCGCACAAAAAGCGGAATCACCTGAGATGTTCTTTCGGCGGCTTCAAGCGGTGGAGCTGTTTGAAAGTGTAATACAATACCCTGTTACGCAACAAGAACAAGGGTATGTGTTTCAAATTACTTGTTCCCCACATAGCAGTGAGGGCAGCTTAATTTAACAATTACAGCAAACAAAAAGAGGCGCATTTGCACCTCTTTTTTAATACGAATTTTACCCCAGGTATTTGTGAAGATGCGATGTGAAGTCATCGTGTTTTCTAGCTTTATCGTTAGATGGATTGGGCTAGCCAACCATAATTTTACCGTCCGGCATAATCTGGTTTTTCTTAATACCGTTGTTGGCAGCAAGAGAAAGTACAAACGAAATGGGGCCCACACGGCCGGTAAACATTGTTAAAGTGAGCACCAGCTTGGACGGAATATTGGCAAGTGCCGTTACCCCCGAGGACAGCCCCACCGTTGCAAACGCCGATACTGCTTCAAACATAGAATCAATGCCTGTTTCCAGCGTACTCAACGGCATAGAAAAGTAGACGACACTGCCTGCGATAATTACCAACAATCCCGCCAGCATTACAATCGCAAGCGATTTGTAAACGGTATTTTTGGCAACTTTGCGCTTCATAATAATGGTATCTTCCCTGCCGCGTATCACCGAAATTACCGTCGCTACCACTACCGAAATGGTAGTAACTTTAATTCCGCCGCCGGTAGAGCCGGGTGCTGCACCGATAAACATGAGCACCATGGTAAACGTTTTGGTTACAGGGAACATTTGAGTAATATCAATGGTGTTAAAACCTGCGGTTCGCGTAGAAACCGACTGGAAGTATGCCGCAGACAGCTTTTCGCCGAGAGGCATGTCCAACAGGGTGGCGGGGTTATACCATTCGCAAACCAAAAACATCACTGTGCCCGATACAATCAGCAGGGCTGTCATTAAAAGCACAACACGGCTGTGCAGCATCAGCTTTTTTGTTTTGCGGTAATCCAGTAAATCTGCCCACACAATAAAGCCCAACCCGCCAATGATAATCAGGAAGGTGATGACGATAATTACTATCGGGCTGCCGTTGTAATTGGTGAGTGAAATGAATTTTTCTTCAAAGCCTAAAATATCGAAACCTGCGTTGCAAAACGCCGAAATTGCTAAAAATATAGAGATAAAAATGCCGTGTACCCCGTACTTTGGCACAAACACCAGCATTAGTATGGCGGCGCCGATGCCCTCCACCGCGAAAGATGCCTTTACTACGATGCGTATCATTTTATCAATATCCATAACACCGTCGACGTTGATGGACTCTTGCGCACGCTGCATGGAGCGAAAACCAAGCCGTTTGCCAATGGCAATGTTAAAAAATGTGGTTATGGTGAGCAAGCCAAGCCCGCCGATTTGAATTAGCGCAATGATGGTAACCTGCCCGAAGACCGACCATTTGGTAGCGGTATCAAACACAACCAAGCCCGTTACGCAAGTAGCACTGGTAGCGGTGAACAAAGCGTCCACAACGTTGGTAAACTGCCCGTCCTGCGACGAATACGGCAGCGTCAGCAACAATGTACCAACCGCAATGACGGCAAAAAAACTTAGGCAGATAGCGCGCGCCGGTGAGGTGGAAAGCGATGAACGCTTTTTTTCGGGTAAATTTAGGGACACTATGGATAGCACTCCTTTAATTTTTCATCACAATTCTATTTGTTGCATGAAAGAAAGGCGAGGCATCGAATTCCCCGCCCTTTTCTGTCAAAGTTCAAGCAAAAAACTTTTTGCACGGCAGATTAAATTTTTATCGTTTTTAAAAGTGACTGCATTCAGTGCTTCGTCAATATCCAGCCACTTAACTTCGCTGACTTCTTCATCCTGCTTGTGAACCTGATCGTTTTCGGCATAGCCTAAAAAATAAACCACTTGTTTTTTTACATTGGGTTTCGGGTAGTATTCCACACACTCTCGAAAACCGTCCAGCAAATCAATGGTAAGCCCGGTTTCTTCGTTTACTTCGCGCAAAGCGGTTTGTACTTCGTTTTCGCCAGCCTCCACATGCCCTTTGGGGAACGACCAATGCCCGCCGTAACGGTGCTTAATCAGAAGCAATTCGGGCTTTTTATCGTCTTTTTTACGGTACACAAGTGCACCGCATGACTTTTCACGTCTCATTCTGCTTATCCTCCACTTAAACTCGTAGCACAATCAACATCCTGTGCGACACACTGCGCGCACGATACTCTATCTACCTAATATAACACTTTTTTGCTTTTTAGAAAAGCCCTTAGGGCAAAAAATGCATTGTTCAACCGATATTTGATTGACTTTGTTTTTTCTATGGTATAAAATAAAGAATACGGGTTTCATTCGCCGTTATGTGCCTATAGCTCAGTTGGATAGAGCGGTCGCCTCCTAAGCGACAGGCCGTTGGTTCGAATCCAATTAGGCACGCCAACTAAACGCCTCTGCATGCTTTTTGCGTGTGTGAGGCTTTATTTATATGGTATAACCAAAAATGGTACACCTATGTTTGGGAGCGCGTATGATGGCAGAAAAAGAGAAAATGATCAAATTATATTTTGAATCGTGGTTAAAAAAAGATGCCGCTATTTTAGAAAATATATTTGATAAGGATATTGTTTACAGCGAATGTTATGGCCCCAAATACCATGGCATCGGGCAGATCAAAAGCTGGTTTGCTGATTGGAACAGGCGCGGAACAGTTTTGCAGTGGGATATAAAGCAGTTTGTCCATCAAGAGAATAAAATTGCAGTGGAATGGTATTTTCAATGCGAATATGATGGAGTTACCGACTGTTTTGACGGGGTGTCGTTGGTTTTATTTAACGATACGGGGAAAATAGTTCACCTCAAAGAATTTCAGTCGAAAGCAGAACATATTTATCCGTACGGCAAATGATGAACGTTGCCTTGAATGAGAGCGTGTTTCATTAAAATGGTTCTCTTTTGATTTTTTGCAGTTTTATACAGAAAATACCTTGACAAAACAAAAACGCTTTTATATAATAAGAAAAATTAAATGATTAAAACCGATGAATAAGAAGAGTACGCATAAAAACTCCCTTTGCAGAGAGCCGCCGTGTGGTGTAAGTGTGGTAAGTGAGATTATGCCGAATGGACTTATGAGGGCAGGACGAAAAGTAATTTTGCTTAGTAGTGCCTGACGGGATCTTCCCCCGTTACCAAAGAAGCATATATGTATGTATATGGATAAGCGGGTATGCTTTGCATACCAATTTGGGTGGTACCGCAGAAGTTTTTAAGGCTTTTGTCCCAGCAGAAATGCTGAGACAAAGGCCTTTTTTGTTTATGATAGTTTACGAAGCCAAATAAAATAAAAATAGAAAGAGGGTACCATGATGAAAAAAATACCGCACAGAATATATTTAACCGAGGAGCAGATGCCAAAGCAGTGGTATAATCTCAGGGCGGATATGAAAGAACTGCCCGCCCCCATGATGAACCCTGCCACCCTGCGCCCTGCAACAGAAGAAGATTTATATCCTGTATTCTGCAAAGAACTGGCACATCAAGAGATGGACGACAAAACGCGCTATGTACCAATTCCAGATGAAATCCTCGAGTTTTACAAAATGTACCGTCCCTCTCCGCTCATTCGTGCGTACAACTTAGAAAAGGCACTGGGTACGCCCGCAAAAATCTACTATAAATTTGAGGGCAACAACACCTCAGGCAGCCATAAGCTGAATTCTGCCGTTGCACAGGCGTATTACGCAAAAAAACAGGGGCTTAAAAGCCTTACCACCGAAACAGGCGCAGGCCAATGGGGCACCGCACTTGCCGAAGCTTGTTCGTTTTTTGGTATTCCCCTCACCGTTTTTATGGTAAAAGCCTCTTACGAGCAAAAGCCTTTTCGTAAAGCCATCATACAAACTTTTGACGCAAATGTAATTGCAAGCCCCAGCAATACCACGGATGCGGGCAGAAAAATATTGCAAGAAAACCCCGAAACAAGCGGCAGTTTGGGCTGTGCCATCTCCGAAGCCGTGGAAAAAGCAGTTACAACACCCGATTGCCGTTATGTGCTCGGCTCTGTGCTCAACCAAGTTTTGTTGCACCAGTCCATCATCGGGTTAGAATCGAAAATCGCGATGGAATCTATCGGAGAATACCCCGATGTCATCATTGGCTGTGCGGGCGGCGGCTCCAACCTCGGTGGGTTGATTGCACCGTTTATGCAGGATAAACTCACAGGGAAGGCAAACCCCAGAATGGTGGCGGTAGAGCCGGCGTCCTGCCCGTCGCTTACCCGCGGCAAATATGCTTACGATTTTTGCGATACGGGTAAAATCACGCCAATGGCAAAAATGTATACACTCGGATGCGAATTTATCCCTGCGCCCAATCATGCAGGCGGTTTGCGTTATCACGGGATGTCCCCTGTTTTGTCAAAACTGTATCATGACGGATACATGGAGGCTGTGGCAGTGCAGCAGACAAAGGTATTTAATGCCGCAACCTTGTTTGCAAAGCAAGAGACGATTCTTCCTGCGCCGGAGTCGGCACATGCCATTTATGCTGCAATCGAAGAAGCGCTGAAGTGCAAAGAAACCGGCGAAGAAAAAACGATTTTGTTTGGCCTTACAGGTACCGGTTATTTTGATATGACCGCTTACACCTCTTATTTGGAAGGGAAGATGAATGATTTCATCCCTACCGACGAAGATTTACAAAAAGGCTTTGATAAGCTGCCGAAAATCCCCGGAATTCAGGGGTAGTTTGCAGCTAAACAGTACACCCGCAGGCAGTAAATGCGGGTGTATTTTTCTGCCTGATAAAATGTTTACAAAAAGGCGGTATATTCAAGCAGTCCTTTTGTGATATGCTTATAACATTAGAAAATACAATTTAAGGTGATTGGATGAATTACAACAATAATTTTGACCAAGACAGACAGCCTGAATCCGGGTATACATATGTACAGGGTTTGGGCTTTGTTCCGTTTGGGCCTGCTTATAAAGAGCGCACCTCGCTCATCACCTGTGCAAACGCGATAGGGCTTGCGGTGCTGCTTTATTTGTTCTTGCGCGTTGCCATACCCGATTATGTTGTAAGAGTTCTGATGCTGTTTGTACCTGAGATTCGTTATTTTAATTCGCACTTAATGGCACCTGAGTGGATTACGCAGATAATTGACGGTACTTGCTTTTTACTAAGTAATTTTATTGCCTATGGTCTTTATATGCTTTTTATCCGCATCCCTGTAAAAGTAGCGTTGCCGCTTAAACGTCCTCAGGCATCGGTCACGGTTGCTTCGGTGCTGATTGCGCTTGCGGTGTCGGTGCTGGGCTCCATTTTAACTTCAGCCATCGGCCGTGTATTCGGTTTTGTCGGTTTGATACCGATTATGCCCGATATATCGGTTTCGCTTACCCCTACGGGGCTGATAGCCGCCTTGGTTAATATTTGTATACTGCCTGCATTTGTAGAGGAGTTTGTATTCCGCGGTGTACTGTTGCAAAGCCTGCGCCGGTTTGGCGATGGGTTTGCACTGGCGATATCCTCCATTATTTTTAGTATGCTTCACCTTAACTTTATTCAGGCACCTGTTGCTCTTCTGACAGGGTTTGTCATAGGATATTTTGTTATTCGCACCGGCTCTGTTTTAACCGGGGTTATCATACACTTTATCAATAATTTTCTGGCATTGATCCAGCAAATCATTATGCCATTGCTTTCGCAGCATCTGGCGGATATTGTGAACCTGCTGGTAGTTTTGGTTTACCTGATATTGGGGCTTGTTGCTATGGTTTTGCTTGCACGCAGCAGCGATAATCTGTTTGAGCTCAAAACAATACCGTCCTCTTTCTCGGTGCGCAAGCGTGCAAAAATGTTCTTCTCGTGCCCTGCAATGGTGATTGCAATTGTGCTGATCGCATCGCTTTCGCTGCATAGTATTCAAAGATTGCCGAGGTAACCTTATTATTATGGAAAATCAATACGAACTGTATATGAGGCAGGCGCTGGAGCTTGCAGCACAGGCGGCGCGGCTTGGCGAGGTACCGGTAGGTGCACTGGTGGTAAAAAATGGGCGCATTGTAGGGCGAGGTTTTAACCGCCGAGAGGGCAGTAAAAATGCGCTTTCTCATGCCGAGTTGATAGCCATTGATCAAGCGTGTAGAACACTTGGCGGTTGGCGGCTGTTTGGCTGCGATTTGTATGTTACGCTTGAGCCTTGCCCAATGTGTGCGGGTGCCATCATCAACAGCCGTATAGACCATGTTGTTTTTGGCGCATACGATAAAAAGGCGGGCTCTTGCGGCTCGGTTATCAACCTTTTTGAACTGCCCTACAATCATTTTCCCACCGCAATGGGCGGTATTTTGCAGCAAGAATGTGCCGGTATGCTTAGCGACTTTTTTAAGCAATTGCGCAAGTAAAAACACAAGCCCCGACTGTTTTTTCAGTCGGGGCTGATTTTATGCCATTTTTCAGCGTCATGTTGAAAGTCTGTTGAAACGGGGGAAAACTATTTGCCCATAACTGCAATTTGCGGTGAAACGCGACATTGGGCAGGGGTTTTCCACAGGAAAAAACCACGGTTTTAAACTATTTCCACGACTTTTCCAACTTTTTCTGTTGAAAACTCGGTTGAAAGTGTGGAAAGATATAATTTTTTGCATCAAATTTACAAAGTGTAATACAAAAAAATGTCAAGGCCAAAATATAGAATCATGTCGAAAGGCAGACACAATATATAGAAAAAACAAGAATTTCTTTTCCACACCAATGGGATAATACTGTTGAAACATATTATAGCACATTGCGCTCGCGAAAAAGCTTGGTTTTTAGTATGGCAATTTGCGTTTTTGCATCGCGGATTTCGTTGTTAAGTACCATTTCAACTGCTTTTTCGAAAGGTATTTTTTCTACGTATAGAAATTCATCGGCATCCAAATGTTGTTTGGTTTTTGATAAATCTTTTGCAAAATACAAATGGATGATCTCATTATCGTAAGCAGGCGTTGGCAAAAGCTGCCCCAGTGAACAATAGGTTTCTGCAACATAGCCGGTTTCCTCCTCCAGCTCACGCTTGCCGCAGGCAAAAGCATCTTCACCGTATTCCAGTTTGCCTGCAGGTATTTCAAGCAAAGCCTGTGCAAACGGGTAGCGGAACTGCCTTACCATCAAAAGCTTGCCTCCGTCATCGATTGCCGCAACGGCAACACCGCCCGGGTGCTCAATCACTTCACGGCTGGTGACATTGCCGTTTTCCAGTTCGACCATATCTTTACGCAGAGTAATCACTCTGCCTTTGAACAGTTGTTCGGTGCTCAGCGGTTTTTCAAATAGTTTCATAAAATTTCCTCCAACCAAATTAAAATCTATTGCTAAGGGGTGCATACACAAAGTTGTCTCACTCATAAGATAGTTTCGAGGTGATTGCAATGCATTTGTGGCAGCAGGTCAATCCATGCAGGCCTGCGCGTTTTTGCAGGATTTGGAATGCACGAAACGCGGTAATTTGCCGTGATGTCAAGCGCAACAAGCCTGCATTCTTATGCAGACGATGCAATCTATTAGAAACGGCATTTTGCCGCACGAGGTGATAGAATGCTGCTGGAACAGTATTATGAACAGCCGCCGATACACAATCAAGTGAAAGGAGGCCTGTTTGCACTAAAGGGGCAGTATCCCGGGTTGTGTAAAGTGTTTTCCATCGGGCGCAGTGTACTGGGGCGCGAGTTGTACGCTGTATCGGTGGGGCAAACCAAATGCGCTACACTGTTTATGGGCGGCACGCATGGTTTAGAATGGCTTACCACGCTGATGCTGATGCGATTTTTAGATGATTTACTGTATAGTATAGCACAAAACAAACCGCTTGCAGAGATTGACGTAAAAAAATCGATGGAGCGGCGCGGTGTTATTATTTTGCCGGCACTCAACCCGGACGGCATTGAGATTGCGCTGCGGGGCAGTGCAGGCGCAATGAGTATGGGCGATAAGGTGCAAGAGATTTGCGACGGCAACTACGCGCTGTGGCAGGCAAATGCACGGGGGGTGGATATCAACCATAATTTTGACGCCGGCTGGGATATTCTGCACCAAATGGAGCAGGAGGCGGGCATAACGAGCCCTGCCCCTACCCGCTTTGGCGGGTACCGCCATACCAGCGAGCCCGAAACACGCGCTATTTGTGGTTTTTGCAAAGGGTTTCAGGTGCGGCAGGCGTATGCAGTTCACTCACAGGGGGAGGAAATCTATTATAAATACGGTGAACATACGCCATCTCGTTCGCGCCTGATGGCACAGCTGCTTGCTACCAGCAGCGGTTATAAGCTGATGACACAGGAGGGGCTTGCCTCGCACGGCGGTTTTAAAGACTGGTTTATAGATAAACTGCACCGCCCTGCGTTTACCATTGAAATTGGCAAAGGCAAAAACCCGCTGCCGATTACCGACTTGATACCTGTGTACAACAAGCTGCAAGAAATGCTGGTACTGGCACTGCTGCTTTAAAACCAAGTAGAAAACAAGAGGTGATGCATACCGATTAAAGCAGTTTTTGTAAAGGAATGGAGTGATTTTACAGCGTAAAGAAAAGTTTGCCATATTGTTTACAGTTTCGTAATTGACATATTCCTTCTTGGGGCATACTATTAAAAACAGGGTTATTGACCGGCGAGCCGCCGGCGGCAGGCACCGTTTTTGCTTGCTTAGGCGAGGGGGCAAAGCTCCCGCCTTCAATCGGAGGTATTATGTACTTGGAGGAATTTCAATGGAGAAGCTGGTTGACATCAGAAAGGTGTACAAAATCTACAACCCCGGCGAGAACGAGGTGCGCGCGCTTGACGGCGTAACACTGGGTATCGATCACGGGGAGTTTATCGCCATCGTAGGGCATTCGGGTTCCGGTAAATCTACATTAATGAATATGCTGGGCTGTTTGGACACGCCGAGCGAGGGCAGTTATTTTCTCGACGGTGAGGACGTTTCCACTCTTTCGGATGATGAGTTATCGGAAATTCGCAATAAAGAGATTGGCTTTGTGTTTCAGGGCTTTAACCTGATCCCCAGTCTGGATGCAATTGAGAATGTGGAGCTGCCACTCATTTATCGCGGGCTTTCTAAAGATGAGCGCCGCCGCCTTGCCACCGAGGCATTGGAGCGTGTGGGCTTGGGTAACCGTTTGCGTCACCGCCCCATGCAAATGTCGGGCGGGCAGCAGCAGCGTGTGGCAATTGCCCGGGCAATTGCAGCAAAGCCTCCTGTAATTTTAGCCGATGAGCCGACAGGAAACCTTGACAGTAAGTCGGGCAAAGATGTTATGCGTATCCTCAACGAGTTATGGCATGAGGGGCGCACGGTCATCCTCATCACCCATGATAACGAGATTGCGAACAGTGCACGCCGTATTGTTAAAATCATTGACGGCAAAATTGTTTCAGATGTCATCAATGATAAGGTGCCCGAATCACCTGCCAGATTGGCAAACCATACCTTGTAATAACGCAAAAAGGAACGCTTTAAGCGTTCCTTTTTTATATGCAAAATCAATTATACTTCCAAGCTGGATGCCGTGGCGGATTGTGTTTCACCAAAATGACGCTGCGCAAAATCTTGCGAAAACTCTTCGTTGATATCGCAGGCATAGGGGTTAAAAACATTATCAAGCTTGGTAAGGTTAATTCGTGAAACCACCGGTTTTTCTGCATCGTTGTCGCTGCTTGCCAAAATCCCCTGCTTTTCTGCAGCGATAACAGAGGGGCAGTAAATACCGCATACTCCGCCGAAACGGCGCTGAAGGATGTCGCCTACCATCGTTGACTTTACCGCAAACAGCGCGGTCTCTTGTACGCGCAGGTAAACATCTGCCACATTTGGGTAGCGGCAGCCGTAGTTGATGTTGCAGGTGGGGCATAGCATCACCTGTGCGCCCAACCCCTTTGCGATACGGTACACCTCAAAATAGCAACTGTCTTGCCCGATAGAAACACAAAACTTACCTATTTTCGTGTCAAACAGAGTAAGAGTGTTGCCCGGGGTTACGCCGATTTGAACTTCATCTTCGGCTAGATGCGTTTTATTCTGATAACCGAGGACATCACCGTCAGGGTCGAACAGGTACGAGCGGTTATACAGGTTGTCGCCGTCAAACAAGTAGATGCTCCCAGCCAAAACATAAACACCGTATTGGCAAGCAAGCTCAGAAAAAGTGGTAAAGTAAACCTCTTGCAAAAAATCGTAATATGTATAAAGCACATCGTTGGTAAAGTTGCCGCGCTCGCCCGATTCACATAGTTTGTAATCCGAAACAATGCGGTCGTATTTAGGCACGATCGATAAAGGTGCGAATCCAATCAGTTCAGGGAAGCACACCATCTGTGCGCCGCCCTCTACGGCAAGTGCCATCTTTTCAGAAAGGTGCTCAACATAATCATCCAGCTTTTTGTAGGGGCGAAGTTTTACGGGGATTGCTGCAACCTTAACCGCAGCAGGGTCTGTGAAAGACAGGTTCTCGCTGCGGTTGATGTCCAGCCGGTCGATAACCTTAATAATTTTTTTCTCGCTTCCCTTAAGAGAAAACGGATTAGGAAATGAAATCATGTTGTTTCCCCTCTCTTAAAGCAGATGGCGGTGTTCTGCAAACAAGTTTTTGTTGAAATGAGAACTGTGATAATCACTGTGAATATCGTATAAGCGGCTTACGTTAAACGCAGCAGATGCCGTTTGAGCGGGTTTGGATATATAACCGGTGTTGTCCATTGTAGCAAGAAACGGCGCGCTGATGGATGCCGTGTTATTATTTGCCGACAATACCAGCAAGTTGTTGGTTTGTGCAGCGCCCCAGCCGCCTGTAAACAATTTTTGTTCGCTGTATTCATCGGGGGCAATCCACTGCGAATTCACCAAAATATCGCAGCCGCCCAAGCGTGCATGCCGCTGTACCTCGGGGTTATAGATGTCTGCATCCACACAAAGAAATATTTTGCCGTAAGGTGTGTCAAATAAAGCGAGGTTACTAGCTTTTTTGTATAGATTGCGGTTGTCTCTGTTAAAAAACAACCCCCGCTGTGCACCTGCTATTTTACCGGCAGGGTTAAACATACATAGGCACATATAGTCTGCAATGTTCATCAGCCCTGTTACTACATAGGTGTTGTGTTCTTTTGCGTATTTTTTACACTTTTTAAAATAGCTGCCGCCCTCTTTCATCGGGATGACAGGAACGTTATTTTTAAATACTACGAAATTGCTTTGCTGCGCAGGTGGTTCAAATGCGTCAACGATGCTGAGAAATATATCCTGCATGGGATCCCCCCTCAAAATTTGTAGAATTATATGTACTACCCAATGGGTATAGATCTTGAAAAATCTTTACAAAATACATTATATATAAAAAATTCCTTTAATTCAACATCAAACCCTGCGGTATTGCAAAATGGCGGTAAATACGTTAAAATAGTTGTTGCCTGATAGAGTGTATTCAGGCAGTCAGTCGCAAGTTCCTGACTTAAAACCACACTACGAAAGGAAAATTGAATGATGAGAAACACAAACGTCAGAAAGCTGACGATGTGCGCAATGCTTGCTGCCATTTATGTGGTGCTGAGCCTGGCTTTTGCGCCCATTTCGTTTGGCGCGGTGCAGTTTCGGGTTTCGGAGGCACTTACCCTGCTGCCGGTATTTTCGCCTTATGCAGTGATTGGTGTCACTGTGGGCTGCTTAATCACCAACATAGCGGGGGTGGCAATGGGCATAACCATGCCAATGGATATCTTGTTCGGCACGCTTGCCACGCTGATTGCAGCGGTTTTAACCTACCTGCTGCGTAATGTTTGCATCAAAGGCATTCCGGTACTGGCAGCGCTGCCACCGGTGCTCGTTAATGCACTGGTGATCGGATGGGAAATTACTTTTTTCTTTTTGCCCGAGGGCGCATCCTTGCCAGGCTTTATCACTTCGGCGGTCAGTGTAGGCACAGGCGAAATGGTTGCATGCGGCGTGCTTGGCATGCTGCTGGTGTATACTTTAAAGAAAACCAAGTTGGATAAAAAATTATTTGAATAGCAATATAATTGAAACTTGCAAAAAACTCGACGATAAGCCATCGCCGAGTTTTTATTTTGCTGATATCTGCTAAAGAGCTGGGATTATCTATAACGGTACCGTGTTTTATGCAAGCTAATAGGCAACCAGCTCAAAATCACCAAAGTATTTGTCGGTGTAAGCATTCTTATCTAAAAAATCCACGTTGTAAAAACAACCGTAATGTTCGCTGCAATCGCTTTTATCCACTTTATAAAGGTTGCCCTTTACCAATTTGCCGGGCGCCAGTTCGCTGCTGCCGTAAACTTTGGTAAGCAAGGTGCGGGGCAGTTCAAATACAATCCCCCAGTAAATCCCCTGCAAATCCTCTGACTGAAACGATTTTACCCGCGGAAGTACCAAATACTCTGCCATAGGGATATGCTGTTCGCCGCAAACCTCGTTGAGGAGCAGCCCCCCATAGCTTGCCGACATGGATAGATACTTGTCCGACAGCTCGGGAAATAGGTTGAGGTTTACCATAAGCGTGCTGGTTTCAGACGGAAGAGCTTCGAATGCCCACATACGCACCCATACGCTTTGTTCGCTGATGCACAGGCGCGCCTGCACAAACGGCTTGTAATCGCGTTTTTCCAGCGGGTAGTTTACTATTTTTGCAACGGGCAGCGAATCCCACACGGGCAGCCCATTGATCAGACTAATTTTAAAAGACATAGCGTGCCTCCGTAACTGTCGAATTGTAGAGAATATACTTATTATTATAACACGTTTTGCTGCGAAAAAACAATGAATAATCGTTTGAAATGCTTTTATCATCAATGAGTTTAAATTACGATACTGCATCGATGTATATTGCATACTGTACATATTGACTTTGAGTTTTTTAGTATATATAATGAAGTGGCTACTGACAGAAATGGGAAAGGATGACTTGAATGTACAACAACAGCAATGCAGACCCTTGGATAAATACGGAGGAACGGGCAAAAACCCCCTTATATAAGCACATTGCAAAAACCTATGCTTGGATGTTTTTGGGCCTTATGGTTACATTCGCAACGGCTTATTCGCTTTACAGTACAGGGCTGGTGTGGTTTGTGTTTTATTTTAGCTGGATGCCGATTGCGCTATTAATTGCCAAACTGGCACTGGTATGGTTTTTAACCTCTAAGATGTATTCGTTTCAGGTAAATACCGTAAGAACTATTTTTCTAGCCTATTCGTTTTTAACGGGTGTAGTGTTTTCTACTCTGTTTATAATGTATGATGCTACCGATTCGATTCTTTTATTCGGCGTTACGGCATTGTTTTTCGGCTTGATGGCGGGGATTGGTCTTATCACAAAAAAAGATGTTTCGCGCTACGGGTCGATTATCGTATTCGGTTTGGTTGCCCTTTTGATAATGAGCCTTATCAGTTATTTTCTCAACCTGTATATGCTGGATATCATCCTTTGCTTTGTGGGGCTTTTTGTTTTCTTGGGTGTTACTACCTACGATTCAAAAAAGGCGAAAGATTTTTACTACCAGTTTGAAGGCGATTCCGAAATGCTGGAGAAAATCTCTGTTTACTCTGCACTCAACCTCTATCTCGATTTTATCAATGTATTTCTGTACCTGCTGCGTTTGTTCGGCAAAAAAAGATAAAGCAAGATATTGTTTCGCATTTCATAAAAACATGTGGAAACCCCGTTGCAGACTAGTCTGCAACGGGGTTTTTTATCTGCAATCAGTAAAAGTTAGATATTACTGCCCACAGCATTTTTTGTATTTTTTGCCGCTCCCGCAGGGGCAAGGGTCGTTTCTGCCAACCTTTTCGGCTGCGGATTTATGGACAGGCTGTTGTTTTACGCTGCCGTCACCGCCTGCAGTGTAGCTGGGTTTGGCTACCTGCTCACGCTCCGGCTCCGTCTCGTTGCGGATTTGTACGGTCATCATCATTTTAACTGTGTTTTCGCGGATGGATTCAATCATCTGGTCGAACATATCAAAGCCCTCGATGCGGTATTCCACGACAGGGTCTTTCTGTGCATAGCTGCGCAGGTAAATGCCCTTGCGCAGGTCGTCCATGGCATCAATATGGTCAATCCAGTGGCGGTCAACATTTTTCAGCAAGATGACGCGTTCCAACTCGCGGGTAAGTTCTTCGCCGAACTGTGCCTCACGTGCTGCATATTTATCATCGGCTTTTTTCTGTATAAATGCTCTTATTTCATCTTTGGGGGTGTTTTCCAACGTTTTCATGTCGTACTTCAAATCGCCCTCATCCAAAATCCAGCCGAGGAAGTGATAACGCAGACCGTCGATGTTCCACTCCTCGCGGATATCGCTGTTGCCGAGGTATTGCACCATGGCACTGTCGATGGAATCGGAGATCATCTTTTGGATGTAATCGCGGATGTTTTCACCGTCCAACACTTTGCAGCGCTGACCGTAGATAATTTCACGCTGTTTGTTCATAACGTCGTCGAATTGCAGCACGTTTTTACGGATGCCGAAGTTGCGCCCCTCTACCTTTGCCTGTGCATTTTCAATCGAACTCGAGAGGATGCGGTTTTCGATGGGGGTGTCCTCGTCAACGCCGAGGGTATCCATCATATTCTGAATGCGCTCGCCGCCGAACAGACGCATCAAGTCGTCCTCAAGCGATATGAAGAAGCGGGTATCGCCGGGGTCGCCCTGACGGCCGGAACGTCCGCGCAGCTGGTTATCAATACGGCGCGACTCGTGGCGCTCGGTGCCGATGATGAACAAACCGCCTGCATCTTTGGCGTTTTGTGCTTCAGGTGCAATTTCATCTTTATATTTGGCGTTCAGCTCTTGGAACAGACGGCGCGCTGTAAGAACTTCTTCGTCTTCGGTGTCGCCGTAGCTGGTAGCTTCATGAATCATATCTTCGCTGTAACCTTGGCGGCGCATCTCATATTTTGCCATAAATTCGGCGTTACCGCCCAGCATAATATCGGTACCGCGCCCTGCCATGTTGGTGGCAATGGTAACCGCACCGGGTTTGCCTGCCTGTGCAACAATTTCTGCCTCTTTTTCGTGGTACTTCGCGTTGAGTACCTCGTGCTTGATGCCGCGTTTTTTCAGCATGGACGAAAGCAGTTCGGAACGCTCAATGGAAATGGTACCCACCAGAACGGGCTGCTGTTTTTCATGGCAAGCCGCTATTTGATCGATAATCGCTTTGTATTTGCCATTTTCGGTTTTGTATACCACATCGGGGAAATCGTGACGGACAATGGGTTTGTTGGTGGGTATTTCAATCACATCGAGGTTGTAAATCTCGCGGAACTCACCCTCCTCCGTCATGGCAGTACCTGTCATACCCGAAAGTTTGCTGTACATACGGAAGTAATTTTGGAAGGTGATGGTCGCAAGCGTCTGCGACTCTTTTTCTACCTTAACGCCCTCTTTTGCCTCAATTGCCTGATGAAGCCCCTCGTTGTAACGGCGCCCAATCATCAAACGGCCGGTAAATTCATCAACGATGAGAACTTCGCCGTCTTTTACCACGTAGTCGATATCGCGGTGCATAATACCGTTTGCGCGAATTGCTTGGTTGATATGATGCAGCAGGGTGTTGTTATCGGGGTCGTTAAGGTTTTCAATGTTAAATGCCTTTTCGGCTTTTTTTACACCACGGGGGGTAAGGGTTGCGGTTTTTGCCTTTTCATCCACAATAAAGTCGGCATCCACGTCGTCGTGGTCTTCTTTGGCATCCAACTCTTTTACCTTTACCATATGCAGGGTTTTAGCGAACTTGTCGGCAAGCCCGTAAAGCTCGGTAGATTTGTCGCCGGGGCCCGAAATGATGAGCGGGGTTCTCGCCTCATCAATCAAGATGGAGTCCACCTCATCGACGATGGCAAAGTTATGGCCGCGCTGTACCTGGCGGTCTTTGTAAACCACCATGTTGTCGCGCAGGTAGTCGAAGCCAAATTCGTTGTTGGTACCGTAAGTAATGTCGCAATTGTATGCCGCTTTGCGGTCGTCAGGGTCGATATCGTGCACGATAAGCCCGACCGAAAGCCCAAGGAAGCGGTGCAGCTTGCCCATCCACTCAGAGTCACGTTTTGCAAGGTAATCGTTGACGGTGACAATGTGCACGCCTTTGCCGGTAAGTGCGTTGAGGTAAGACGGCAGGGTTGCAACGAGGGTTTTACCCTCACCGGTTTTCATCTCGGCAATTCTGCCTTGGTGCAGTACAATGCCGCCGATGACCTGTACAGGGAACGGGCGCATACCCAAAACACGGTCGGATGCTTCGCGGCATACCGCAAAAGCATCCGGCAATATATCGTCAAGCGTTTTGCCATTGGCAAGCTCTTGTTTCAGTTTTGGTGTCATCGCTTTGAGCTCCTCATCGCTCATTGCGCGGTATTTCTCCTCCAGTGCCAACACCTTATCCATTACTGGGGTGATGTTTTTGAGTTCACGTTGGGAGTAAGTACCGAATAGTTTATCGAATAATCCCATGGAACAGTCTCCTCTCGTAGTTCCTATATTTTAACAAAATTGGTTTTACTGCCAGTTACATACAACTTCTATTTTACAAGCCGCGAACCCGCATGTCAAACACATTTATACTAAGATTGTATTAAGAAACTCTAAACATTTAAAATTATAGTCGATACGCCTTTTTGCTATACCAAAATGCAGCAGAAGTTGTAGTGAAATGTTGAATTTTTGAGTAATTAAGTTAATAATGCATGAATTATCCAGATGTAAACTGGAATTTGTAAGCAAACCATGCTACTATAAAAATACAACAAGTTACTTGTATAGAAAATAATGTTAAAAATTGTTGGTTATGAGATGATAATATATTTAATGAGAAAGGGATGCGCTTATGAAAAGTTGGAAAAGTATTCAGAGCTATTTTCAAAAGCAGTATCCCTTCTTATTAGCGGTGGTTATCATGTTAAACATGCTTATCATGCGTTCCCTGCGGTTTCCTCAGCACATGGAGCTTGAATTTGAAAAGCAGTTATCGCGTAGCTACGGTACCATGGTTAGCTTTGCTCTTCTTTTGTATCTTACGAAAAGTGACTCTGCAAACCATATGGAAGACCAAAAAGAAAAAGCCGTGTTACCGTATTACAAAATTGCAAAGTGGGTAGGATTCATTGTTGTGGGCGGAATTTACATATATCAAACCGCACAATGTTACCTGCTTGCGATGTAAAACAAAGATCAAATAGATTGAGGTGTAAAACCGTAATTATGTTGTTTATTTATACTGCTTTGCTTGTGATCATTTTGTATCAACTTTTATGCAAACGTTACCCATGGTTTTTGGATTGGTTTTATAAAGGCAGTAAGAGAAGTAAAGAGCAATATGTAAAGCAAGAAATTATTTTTACTTATATCGAATGGATTTTATTTTTTGCTTTGCTGCCGATACAATACCGATTCAACTTCTCAATAAAAGTGATATTCTTAATATCATTATCGTTTTTATTGTTAGGGCGGTTGGCTGCTTACTTATTCGTTTTATATAAATCAAAATAGTTTGCAATACGATAGTTTCTTAAATAAAAGCACAGGGCATACGCCCTGCGCTTTTGTTGTTTTATGGGTAAAATATTGCCAAATTGGGGCGATGAACAAGTATAAAAATACATAAAAATCCCGATTTTTATAGAAATGGCACGGTTGACACATTTTTAACAGCTCGGCATCTTGAACTCTCGGCGCAGAACCATTATAATAAAGAGCAGGTATGCGGTATTATGGTTTACCGACATATGGAGGTACAAATTGAACCGAAAGGAGTTACCAATATGAACTATTCTCATGAAGTTGAGAGAATGTGCACACTTACCAAAGGGCCGAAACATGGTCCGGCTCCAATCCCAGAAGAGGGCAAATGGGTAAAGGCTTACGAAGTTACCGATATTTCCGGTCTTTCTCACGGTATTGGCTGGTGCGCACCTCAGCAGGGCGCTTGCAAGCTGACACTGAATGTTAAAAACGGTATTATCGAGGAGGCTCTGGTTGAAACACTGGGCTGCTCCGGTATGACTCACTCCGCTGCTATGGCAGGCGAAATTCTGCCCGGCAAAACAATTTTGGAAGCTTTGAACACCGACCTCGTATGCGATGCAATCAACGTTGCAATGCGCGAGATTTTTAAACAGCTGGTATACGGCAGAACACAAACTGCGTTCTCCGAAGGCGGTCTCCCCATCGGTGCAGGCCTTGAGGATTTGGGCAAAGGCCTTCGTTCTCAGGTTGGTACCATCTTCTCTACCGGTGCAAAAGGCGTTCGCTACCTCGAAATGGCAGAGGGCTACATTATGTCCGTTGCTGTAGATGAGAACGGTGAGGCAATCGGCTACAAATTCTGCAAACTCGGCAAAATGATGGAGGATATCCGCCATGGTGTTGCCCCTGCAGAGGCGTTTGAGAAAAACGTTGGTACATACGGCCGTTACGCAAATGCGCCCAAGTACATCGACCCGAGAGAAGAATAATTGTTAGAAGGAGGGAAATAACATGGTACAATTTGAAAGTAAAGAGAGAAGAATGCCTAAAATCGAGGCATGTCTGAAAGAATACGGTATTGCATCGCTGGAAGATGCAAAAGACCTTTGCCTAAAACATGGCATTGATGTTGATAAAATCGTCAAAGGCGTACAGCCCATCGCGTTTGAAAACGCAGTTTGGGCATATACACTGGGTACCGCAATCGCACTGAAAACAGGCAAAAAAGTTGCCGCTGAGGCTTCCGAAGCGATTGGTATCGGTTTGCAGGCATTCTGCATCCCCGGTTCTGTTGCAGAGCAGAGAAACGTTGGTATCGGCCACGGTAACCTCGGCGCAATGCTGCTTCGCGACGAAACAAAATGCTTCTGCTTCCTTGCAGGCCATGAGTCTTTTGCTGCTGCTGAAGGCGCTATCGGTATTGCAAGAACCGCAAACAAAGCAAGAAAAGAACCCCTCAGAGTTATTCTGAACGGTTTGGGTAAAGATGCTGCTTACATCATCTCCCGAATCAACGGCTTTACCTATGTTGAAACCAACTATGTGTTCGAAACCGGCGAGCTGCAGGTTGTCAGAACCGTTGCTTTCTCAGACGGAGAAAAAGCTGCTGTTAAAGTTTACGGCGCAAACGACGTTCTTGAGGGCGTTGCTATCATGAAGGCAGAGGGCGTTGACGTTTCCATCACCGGTAACTCCACCAACCCCACCCGCTTCCAGCATCTGGTTGCAGGTACCTACAAAAAATGGTCTTACGAGAACAATGTAAAATACTTCTCCGTTGCATCCGGCGGCGGCACAGGCCGTACTCTGCATCCCGATAACATGGGTGCAGGCCCTGCTTCTTACGGTTTGACCGACTCGATGGGCAGAATGCACGGTGATGCTCAGTTTGCAGGTTCTTCTTCTGTTCCTGCTCACGTTGAGATGATGGGCCTGATCGGTATGGGCAACAACCCGATGGTTGGTGCTACCGTTGCATGCGCAGTTGCCGCAAGCGAGGCTCTGAAATAAGCTGTATTTAAAGATACAAGCTTACAGCTAAGTTGTAATAAAAAGACCTGCTCGAAAGAGCAGGTCTTTTTTTGCATGCCAAATATTTTTAGGTTATATGATAGGGAAACTGATGGTGCTTTCGTAGTCGTTCATATACAGTACCAAGTTGAGCTCGCCTTTGGGGATTAGAAACACCACGCTGCCTTCGACTGCGCCTCTGGGGAGCAGCCTGCCGTGACCAAGGGCGGTGGGCGCATCAATATTGGTGTATTGCGCAGGCACCAAATTGCCGCTGCTGTTGCACAGTTCAAAATCGGCGGTATCGTAAGAAATGATGTTGTCGCCGATATTGGTGATGCGTAAATTCACGATAAGGTATTCTTTGCCCTCGGGTGCAATGGTGTCAATGCTGCCCGGGCTGCGGGCTGTGTTGAGTACATCTACGCGGGAGTATTTTGTTTCGTTGGAATACCCAAAATCAAAGCTGAAATCATCGCTTGGTGGGGCATCAAATGGTTCTTGGACACTTGGTTCAAAAGTACCTGCACGGTCGGCAAAGATAAACAGTGCCGAGCACCCGCCCACAAGCAAAGCAATCCCCACCACAATTGCAAGTACAATCAGCACAATGGTAGAGGTTTTGAGCTTTTTCTTCTGCGGCGCTACGGGTATGTATTGCGGAGGCGGTGTGGCATCCTCCGCCAACCCGCACAGGCTGCAAAAACGGCCGTGCAAAGCCGCCCCGCAGCGAACACAATGTTTGGGCGGTTGTTGAGATGATTGGTTGTTGGGTACAATTTGGTTATCTTGGTTGTTTTCTTGGTCCATAGTTATATGCCTCCCCAAGGGCTAATCCCCGTAATCTTTTAGCTGAATATCCAGTATTTGTATTGCCTGTGTTTTATCAATATTACGAATGTGATGCTTTTTTCTTTTTTCAGAAATAGAATAAATCAGCACATCGCATTTGTTGTCCATCTTTTGAAAAATACTTTGCCGTAGGGTAATGCTTGCCACCTTATCACACGGCATCATTACGGTATGCAGGTAAAAGCCGCTGGAGTAGCGCAATGTATAACTGCCCCCGTGCCGCCCCATCCCCGATGTTAAAAAATCGATAATACGCACCGTCAAAAAAAGATATGCGGGCAGGCAGCTCATAAATCCAACCCAAAGGGTAAATTCTTTCCATGACGGAAACCATTTTATCATAATATACGTCAACAGCGGTAGGAGCAAGCACAACCAAAATGCATCGTTGAGAAAACGGAACAAAGCACCCAAGTTTGGTTTTGCCTGCCGTTTGGTGAGCTTAAACTCGGGTAAAAGCAAATCGAGATGATGCATCAAATCGTGCGAATTGGATGCGGGAATAAGTGCCGAAACATCGTCTTTTGCCTTACCGAACCCCACCGCATGAATAAAAACGGAATACAACCCCAGCATTTTTGTCAGGACACTTTGCCGAATGTCCACATAGTTAACCGCATCGATTGCAACGGAATATTTGCGGTTGGTAAAAATGCCGCCAGTAATGCTCAATGAGTTTTCGTCTCTGCGTGCACAAAAATTTTTATGGCGGATAAGGTTGCGTAAAAACGTATACAGCCAGCCGAACATCACCAAATAGGCGATGGCTGCCGCCGCTGGAGGGATACCGAATGCCATCATTTTTGTAAATTTTTCAAATGTACCAAAAATACGGTTACTAAACTCTTCGCCCAGTAAGTTACCTGTTTGCTTAATAAATGTGGCAAAAAACAGTACTCCTGTCAAGGAGTTTGATAGAATAGCCGAAAGTGCTGCAATATAAATGCCGCGCGGGCTGTATTCACGGGTGAGGTAGCTCTCCCCTGTATAACGCTGCTCGCGGTCTTCAAACATTGCCTGTGCATCGCGGCGCCATAAGGTCAGCTTTACATCGGCTTTTTTAAAGTTACCTGCTTTGGTATCAACACGCAGGCGCGCGGCACTGAAAGGTTTGAGGTAAAACGGATAGGTGACAGCGAGTGTGTCAATACGATCTTGCGGGATAAAACTTTTGGAGTGCCAAACGATTCCGCCTCTTAAATAATATCCGTCAGGCAAACGCTGGCAGGTGATAAAGCACCAACGCAAAACCGCAAGCAGCAAAATGACAAACAGCACCAGCAAATCGAGCCACGCGCCCCGTAGCCAACCTTTAAAGTTGTTTTGCCACCCTGCAATAATACCGCGGCTAAGCGGGATGATGAGCAGATACCCGTAACGCCATAAGTGTTCTAATATCATAATGGGGTGAGCACGAAACGGTTTCATTCGCAGTCCTCCCCCATAATTGTTGGGGTAAGCATCTCCCGTAGCAGCAGAGCATCGCTGATGCGAACGCCCGGCAGATACACATTGCCGCCTGCAACGTGGAAAAATACCATGCAAAGGCCAAAAAGATTATCCAGAGGCAGTGTTACCAAAGAGATATACTGTATGTTTTTAACATACACAGATTTACGTCTGGTATATATTACGCCGCAGTTGATAACCAAAACTTCGCTGTTTGCTGCATAGCTGAGCTTGCGGTATTTCAGTGGATAATACCATAGAAACATAACGAGAAAAGCGGTTAACCACAAAGCTGTGATAAGCAGCCAAAGAACCCTGGTTGGTGAAAAAAACAGTGCTGTAAGAAAGGAGGGAACCAGTGCAGCCACACACAGCCGCATACGCCAAACCAGTAAGGCGTACCTATCTATTTTACGAAGATTCATCTAAGCGGCTGTCTCCTTTCTTATCGTGCTTTTAAATAATAAAGTAACGGTGCTCAATTTAGAAAAACTTTATCAACCCACAGCTTGCTTGATGCTTAAAGAAATACGTTTGCGTTTTAAATCTACCCCAAGCACGCGAACCTTGACGATGTCGCCTACCTTTACCGCCTCGGATGGGTGCTTGATGTAGCGGTCGGCTATTTCAGAAATGTGTACCAGCCCGTCTTCGTGTACGCCGATATCTACAAAGCACCCAAAATCGATGACATTGCGGACGGTGCCGTCCAGCAGCATGCCCTCTTTTAAATCTTCCAAGGACATTACGTCGGTGCGCAGCAGCGGTTTGGGCAGTTCGTCACGCGGGTCGCGCCCGGGCTTGAGCAGCTCTGAGATGATATCGTTAAGGGTAGGCACACCTACACCCGTTTGTTCGGCAAGCTTTGGCATACCAATTTTTTCGGCACGCTCGCGGAGTTCACTTATTTGAGTGTTTTTTACCTCGGTGAGTGTATAGCCGCAAAGCTCCAGCAGCTTTTTAGCCGCATCATAGCTTTCGGGGTGAACCGAGGTGTTATCCAAAATATTCTTCCCGCTGATTACGCGTAAAAACCCTGCACACTGCTCAAAAGCTTTTTTGCCCAGTTTGGGTACTTTTAACAGCTGTTTCCGCTCGGTAAACTCGCCGTTTTCTTCGCGGAAAGCGACGATGTTTTTTGCTACGCCGCTGTTGACACCTGCGACATGTGCCAGCAGTGCAAACGAGGCGGTGTTAACATCTACGCCAACCGAGTTTACACAGCTTTCCACCACGCCGTTCAGGCTCTCATCCAGCCGAGCTTTGGGCATATCGTGCTGGTATTGCCCTACGCCAATTGCCTTGGGGTCAATCTTAACCAGTTCTGCCAAAGGGTCTTGCAAACGTCGTGCAATCGAAACCGCACTGCGCAGCGATACATCGTATTCGGGGAATTCTTCCGCGGCAAGTTTGCTAGCGGAATATACCGAAGCACCCGCTTCGCTTACCACCATATAGGCGGCTTGGCAGTCCAGTTCCTTTAACAGGTCGGCAATGAATACCTCCGATTCGTGCGAGGCGGTGCCGTTGCCAATCGCGATGGTGGTAACCTTATGTTTTAGTATAAATGCTTTTGTGATGCGCTTTGCCTCTTCCATTTTACCCGCACTGCCCAATGTGGGGTAGATGACGCCTGTTTCGAGCACTTTACCCGTCGCGTCTACCACCGCAAGCTTGCAGCCGGTGCGGTAGCCGGGGTCAAGCCCCAAAGTTACCGAGTTTTTTACAGGCGGTTGAATCAGCAGATGGCGCAGATTTAAACCGAACACTTTAATTGCCTGTTCCGCTGCAGTTTCGGTAAGCTGGCTGCGGATTTCGCGCTCAAGCGAAGGGAAAATCAAGCGGTCGTAGCCGTCTTCCGCGGCGGCTTTTACAATGGCGGAAGATGAATTTTCGCCTTTGATGTAATGGCGGAATAAAATGGATTTGCACACATCGTTATCTGCCGCTATGGATACTTTCAAGAAATCTTCGCGCTCGCCGCGGTCAATAGCCAACACGCGGTGCCCTGCAATGCGGTTTACCGGCTCCGAATATTCGTTGTACATTTCGTAAACGCCCATATCGTCTTTGGTGCCCGCCGTTTTTACCATACCAAACTTAAACATGTATTGGCGCAGCAGCTTGCGGCAGTCGGCGTTATCCGAAATCATTTCCGCAATAATATCTTGCGCGCCGGCAAGCGCTTCTTCTGTAGTGGCAACGCCTTTTTCTTCGTTGATGTATTCGGTAGCCGCAGTTTGCGGTTGAAACGACGGCTCTTGCAGTAAAATCTTCACCGCAAGTGGTTCCAACCCTTTTTCTTTCGCCACACTGGCGCGGGTTTTGCGCTTTGGTTTGTAAGGGCGGTAAATATCCTCCACCTCAGACAAGGTTTTGGCATCTGCAAGGGCTTTTTCTATTTCTTCGGTCATTTGCTCCAGAGCTGTGATGGAGGTGCGTACTTCGTCTTTGCGTTTTTCTAAACCGCGCAAATAAGTAAGACGCTCAAACAGTTCGCGCAGAACCTGATCGTCCAGCGAGCCGGTAAGCTCTTTACGGTATCGTGCGATAAACGGGATGGTGTTTCCGTCATCAATCAGCTTGACGGTGTTTTCCACCTGCTGTTCGCGCAGTTTGAATTCGGCAGTGAGTTGTTTTATCAAATCCATGTTGTCCCATTCCAATCATAAACAAAATATAGGCATATTATACCATGATGCTGTAATTAAAACTGTAAAATCTACAAATCCTATCGATGGTGTTTGTTTTGTATTACCATAAGTATGTATATTTTTCTGTACTATTATCCAACCCCGTCCTTTTGGAAATTGTGTTTTAGTATACCACAAACGCAACGCGGTTGTGGTATGATAGCGCATCGGAACGGCAGCATGCGGCGCGAGCAAACTGCCCGGCGCATAAAGCTGGTATAATAACCGCGTTGCGGTTATTATACCACAAAACACGTATTTTGTGCGCATAAAACCCAATTTGGGTTGAACCTTTCGTACCGCAAGTATTATTCTTTTCTGATAAAACAGTACGCGGTCGGAACGTGCTCGCGCAAGAAACAGCGGTGATGATGTTGGGCTGCTTTTGAGCACCGTGAGCACCTAAAAATAATATGAGATGTTTACAGTTTACGCTTGCTTTTATACGTTTTTATGTCAAAAAAGCAGGTACATGCGCTGTTTTTCTTGACTATTGCAGAAAACAACCTAAAATAATAGGTAAGGTATTGTTAAATTTGATTATGAGGTGCAGAATATGTTACAAGTGAAACCGTTTCGCGCAATGCGCTTTAACACGCAAAAAGCAGGCACAATCAGTTCCCTTTGCTGCCCGCCGTACGACATTATAAGTGAAGAGCAGCGCAAGGCGTACATTGCTGCAAACGAGCATAATATTATTCGTTTGGAGCTGCCCCGTGGCGAAACCCCTTACGAAACAGCGGGTGCAACCTTAAAAGAGTGGCTTGCCGAGGGCGTTCTTGCGCAAGACGATAAGGCAGGCATCTATCTTTACGAAGAAGAATTTACCGTTAAAGGTGAAACCAAGCGTGTCAAGGGCTTTATCTCGCTGGTAAAGCTGGAAGAATTCGAAAAAGAAATTATTCTGCCGCATGAAGAAACTTTGTCCAAGGCAAAAGCAGACCGATTTAACCTGATGAGCAGTACCTACTGCAACTTTAGCCAAATTTATTCTTTGTATTTTGATGAAAATAGAAAAGTAGCAACTATAATAGAGCGACTCTCCGCCGGCAGACCGGACGTGGAGTTTACTGCGGAGGACGGTATTGTTCACCGCCTGTGGTGCGTATATGAGCAAGAAGAGATCAACGCCGTTGCCAAGCTGATGGAGGACAAAAAGGCATATATCGCCGATGGGCACCATCGTTACGAAACCGCACTGAACTTTCGTAATCATCTGCGTGAGCAGGGCGTTATTACCGATGACAGCCACCTCGGCAACTATGTGATGATGATGCTCGTGAATATGGAGCACGAAGGGCTTGTGGTGTTCCCCACCCACCGCATTGTAAAAAATTTGGCAAGTTTTGATGAGCAAGCTGTGCTGCATGCTTGCGAGCAGTATTTTGATATCGAAACGAAACAGGGTGATATGCAGGCGCCTTTGGAGGAAAAGTACAACCAAGGCAAAAAAAGCTTTGTGCTTTATACAGGCAAAAAAGAGTGGCGCCAGTTAACGCTTAAAGACGATAAAGTGATGACTGAATTGCTGCCCGAAATGAGCGAAGCATATAAAAATTTGGATGTCTCTATCCTGCATACCCTTGTGTTGGAGCGTATTTTCGGCATTGATAAAGAAAACATGGCAAATCAGGTGAATTTGCGCTATACCCGCGATTTTGATGAGGCAATCGAAGCGGTAGACGGCGGTGAAGCAAACTGTGCGTTCATCATCAACCCTACCCGTGTAAGCGAGATTGCGGCGGTTGCGGAAGCAAAAGAAAAAATGCCCCAAAAGAGCACCTATTTTTACCCCAAGCTGATTACAGGGCTTGTGATGAACAAACTGCAATAAGTATAAGTTACGAAAAGAGCTGAGGTTTTGGAACTGCAAATGTTACTCGCAATCCAAGCGATTGCCAACCCGGTATTGGATTATTTGTTTATTGCTGTTACCATACTGGGCGAGCCGATAGCCGCGATTATCGTGCTCACCGTTGTATATTGGTTATGGGATAAAGAAACCGGCGAGTATATGAGTTTTACACTGCTGCTCTCGCTGAATATAAACGGGCTTGTTAAAAATATATTTAAGCTCCCCCGCCCCATAGGTGAAAAGGGCGTTCGCACCTTGCGCCCCGAAACTGCCACGGGCAATTCGTTCCCAAGCGGGCACACGCAAACGGCAGCAACGCTTTATTGCTCTTATGCATGGCGTGTGCGCCGTACGTGGATTACTGCGGGTGCGCTGTTGCTCACCGTGCTGACGGCAGTTTCAAGGCTGTACCTTGGTGTACATTGGCCCAAAGACGTACTGGCAGGGCTGCTGCTGGGCGTTGCAGTTTCTATCGGCGGGTACCTGCTGTTTACCAACATCAACCGCGATGGCTGTGAGCGGGTGTATCTGCTTACGGCGGCAATATTTTTACCGCTTGCAATTTTGTTGGCAGATGCCGATTTTGCCAAAAGTTATGGAATGCTGTTGGGTTTTGCTGTGGCAGTGCCGTTGGAGCACCGTTATGTAAAGTTTTCAACCGATTACCTGACACTTGGTGGAAAACTTAAGCGCGAAGCATTGGGTTTGGCGGTGTTAATAGCCGCCAAGTTATTACTCAAAATGGTTTTGCCTGCTACCCTGCTGTTTGATGCTTTAGAATATGCGATGATTGCGTTTATTACGTTTTTTGTATGCCCTATGTTGTTTGTAAAATTGCGCATTTAAGCATAAAAAGCCCCGATGACGAATTGGTTCATCGGGGCTTTTAGTATGAAGAATCATTATCGTTCGCTGACATAAGAATCATCCTCCCCGTAAAAGATGAAGTCATCCAAATCACCGGACACATGGAACCAATCGAAATGGAGCGGGGTGATGTCATCCGATAGTTTCTGAGGTTCCGTTTGATGGTTTTGGTTGTTTTTATCCATAGTACCGCCTCCTTTTCTTTTGAGAGCTAATGATTATTCTATGCGCAGGCAAAAGAAAAGATGCATGGACTAAAGACGATACGCCCAAAACTACTTATGAAACTGCTAAAGGGACGGTATTACCGTCCCTTTAGCAGTGTTAAACTATTTCTATCGAGTCTAGATGGAGATATCAGTATTTGTACTATAAGCATACAACGAAACCATAAGGTTCGTCAAGCGCTATCGGCTTTTTGCCTGTTTTATTCTACTGTATCATGTTATACTTAGCATAACATAACACCCAAATGTGTTGGGAATATGAAATCTCGGTTGATATCCTACCAAATAATCGGCAAGCAGTACAGCAAAGGAGGGTAAATTCATGCAAATATCCAAGGATAATGCAATGAAAATTGTCACCGAAATCAGCGGTATCATCAATCAGCATGTCAATATGATGGACGAGCGGGGCATCATCATCGCAAGCACTGACCCAGAGCGGCTGGGCACATTTCATGCCGGTGCGGCGCAGGTTGTATCAAATAAGCTGGAAGAACTCATCGTGCAAAACAACAGTGAGTACGAGGGCACACGCAAAGGCATCAACCTGCCCATTGTCTTTCAAAACGAGGTAGTCGGGGTCATTGGTATTACGGGCGAACGCGAAAAGGTGGTAAAATACGGGCAGATTATTAAAAAAATGACTGAGATTCTTTTGCTTGACACCAGTGCCAAAGAACAAAAAAAGATTGATGACCGCATTCGTGCCCGCTTTTTGGATGAGTGGGTTTTTGGCGATGCAGGCAATTTTAATCAGCCTTTTATCGAGCGCGGTATCGAGCTGGGGATAGATATCACGGTACCCCGCCGTGTACTGGTGGCATCGATTATAGAATTAAAAAATTACAGCGATAATCCGGAAGGGCAGCGGCTGATTGACAATGTGAATAAAACGGTAAGGCATATGATGGAACAGACAAGCGGCGGTGTATTTATGAAAACGGCGTTTCAGTTCGTTTGTTTGGTACCCGATTGCCCCGATGAACAAATGAACAGGCTTGCGGAGCAGATTGCCCGCACGGTATATGGTGCGTTCCAGGTGCGCCTCGCAATTGGGATAGACAGCCGAGCGGCAAGTTACAGCCTAATACACCAGTCCTACATCAAAGCAGAAAAAGCTTTGCGGGCATGTGTGTCCTCTTCTGATAAAAAGCCGCGTTTTTATAACGACATCAATGTGGAGCTGTTTATGGGTGATATTCCAAAGGCAACCAAAGAAGAATTTGTGCGCAGAGTATTTCGGGGCTGTACACCGGAAGAAATTGAAAACTGGATGCCCCTTTTGCAGGCATTTTTTGATGTTGACGGCTCGATAGGGCTTGCAGCACAACGCCTGTTTATACACAAAAACACGTTGCAATATAAACTGAAAAAACTACATGAGCTTACAGGATACGACCCCCGCAGCCTTTCGAATGCGGCACTGTTTACCATGGCAATCCAGTTTTACAACGAAAACCGCGATGAATTGCTGCTGTATTGATAAACATGCACAACTTGCCTTGCGTATTTTTTATACGTTTGTTTTGAGTAACATAAAATTGTCAATAATTGTGGTAACGGTAATATAGACATGACTGTTATAGATGCTATACAATAATGATAGTGAACAACTGTTTTGCTATAAAATTTTGTGTAAAATGACAGTTGGGCGGCTGCGGGCGGTATGCCGCATCACAAATTATTACTTGATGGGGGTAGTTACTATGACCGGTATCACACTTATCGTTACCTTTGTCATTGCAATTATTGTAATGATACTCGCAATCTCCAAATTCAAGCTGCATCCGTTTTTAGCCATTATGGGTATTGCACTGTTGCTTGCCATTGTTGTGGGCATTCCTCTCAAAGAGATCCCCTCCACCATTGGCGCAGGCTTTAGCGGCACATTTTCAAGCATCGGTATTGTCATCATTTTGGGCGCGCTGATCGGTTTGTATCTTGAAAAAACAGGCGGTGCTATCAAACTGGCAGATGCGGTCATCAAGGTTGTGGGCAAAAAACGCCCTGAACTTGCCATATTGCTGATGGGCTGGATTGTTTCTATTCCCGTTTTCTGCGACAGTGGCTTTGTCATTCTCAACCCAATCCGCAAAGCAATCCGTCAAAGAACATTGACGTCAAGCGTGGCTATGACGGTGGCACTCTCGGGCGGCCTTTATATTTCGCACGTATTTATTCCGCCTACACCGGGGCCGATTGCGGCTGCAGGTACTTTGGGTATTGGCGCCAATATGCTGCTGGTAATCGGAATGGGCGCACTGGTTTCTATCCCGTGCCTGATTGTTGCTTATTTCTTTGCAAAATACATTGGTAAAAAAGTAAAATCCAAAGATGAAATTGACGATAAAGAAGTAGTCAAAACTTATGAGCAATTGGTAAAAGAATACGGTAAACTGCCAAGCACGTTTATGTCGTTCGCGCCGATTATACTCCCCATTGTTCTGATGGCGTTGGGCTCTGTTTCAGCCATTCTGGGCTGGCAGGGGATGACAAGCGAACTTTGCACCTTCCTTGGTACGCCCATCATTGCGCTTACCGTTGGGTTGCTGTTTGGAATTGGCCTGCTTGCATCTACCAATAAAATGGGCGATTTCCGCGAATTAACCGACGAAACGCTCAAAACAGTTGGCCCTATCCTGTTTGTTACAGCGGCGGGCGGTGTGCTCGGCAAGGTAATTACCACTGCAGGCTTTGTCGACTACATTAAAGAAAACGCTTCGTTCCTCTCCACAATCGGTATCTTCTTCCCGTTTATCATTGCAGCGATTTTAAAAACGGCGCAGGGCTCATCTACCGTTGCCATTACCACAACTGCGGGTATCATGGGCTCGTTTGCCGAATCAGGTACGATGATGGAGGCACTTGGGCTTACCACGCCGTTGGCGGCGGCACTTACCGTAATGGCAATTGGTGCGGGCGCTATGACGGTATCGCACGCAAACGATTCGTATTTCTGGGTTGTTACCAACTTTGGTGAGATGAACCCGCAGGACGGTTACAAAACGCAGACTATGCTCACTTTACTGATGGGTATTGCAGCAATTATCTTCATTTGGGTTCTTTCCTTGTTTATCATCTGACACAAATAAATCTTCCAACACATCCACACTCGCGTTGCAGAACACAGAAAAGCCGGACATTTTCTGTCCGGCTTTTCGGCTAAATAAAGGTGAAATTTATGAAAAAGATATTATTAATCCCCGATTCTTTTAAAGGTACCATGAGTTCAACCGAAATCTGTTCGATTATGGAGGAACGTATTCGTGCCTATTACCCCGATGCGGAAGTGATTTCCATCCCCGTTGCCGACGGTGGCGAGGGCAGCGTAGATTCGTTTCTTGCAGCTGTGGGCGGTAAGCGCGTAGCCGTAACGGTAAAAGGCCCTTATATGCAGGATATAGAGGCTTTTTACGGCGTAATAGACAACGGCAGCACAGCGGTGATAGAGATGGCGGCTTGTGCCGGTTTGCCCCTTGTGGGCGAAAACCGCCAGGCACACAAAACCACCACCTACGGCGTTGGGCAGTTGATGGCACATGCGGCAATCAGTGGCTGTAAAAGAATGATTGTTGGGCTTGGAGGCAGTGCGACCAATGATTTAGGGGCGGGTGCGGCAGCGGCGTTGGGTGTGTGCTTTGCCGATAAAGATGGCAATGAATTTGTACCGGTGGGTGAAAATCTCTCTCAAATCGCACATATTGATACAAGCAGATTACTGCCTGAGCTGAAGAATATCGAAATTATTACCATGTGTGATATCGATAACCCTTTGTACGGAAAAAACGGTGCGGCTTATGTGTTTGCACCGCAAAAAGGGGCAGACCCTGCGATGGTAGAGTACCTTGATGCTCAGCTCAAAGCGGGTGCAGAGGTGATTCGCAGCCAACTTGGTACGGATATTGCACAGCTTGCGGGGGCAGGTGCGGCAGGTGGTATGGGCGGAGGAATGGTTGCGTTTTTCGGCTCGCGTTTGCAGATGGGAATTGAAACGGTACTGGATACAGTGGGCTTTGACAGCCTGCTTCAGGGTGCAGACCTTGTGTTTACCGGTGAGGGTAAAATTGATGACCAAAGCCTGCGCGGCAAGGTGGTGATTGGTGTGGCGCGCCGTACCAAAAAAGTGGGGGTACCGCTGATTGCAGTGGTTGGCGATATTGGTGATCACATCGAAGCGGCATACAGCGAGGGGGTGTCGGCGGTGTTCAGCATCAACCGCGTTGCCGTTGATTTTTCAGAGGCAAAAAAGCGCAGCAAAAGCGATATGGCACTTACCATCGACAATTTGATGCGCTTTATAAAGAGTATGAACTTTTAAACTTACACCTAGTTAATATAGAGGGTGACTTAAAGGCATTATCGTTGACCCGATGATGCCTTTGCCTATGTTACACCAATGCCTGTGCATTCAATCTAAAAAAAACACCTCTTCAAGAGGCTTTTCTAAGAATTTCGAAAGTTTCATAGCCAGCTCAAGAGTAGGATTGTATTTATCATTTTCAATTGCAAGTATGGTTTGCCTTGTAACTCCCAACAAATCAGCTAAATCCTCTTGGCGTAAGCCTTTCGCCTTTCTTAATTGTTTAATTTCATTCCTCATGATGCTTTTCTTCTTTGGTTATTTTATGTGTAAAATACAATTTGCTGAACCAAAAAATTGCCCCTTGCAATGCCACTAATAAAATTACGGGGCTTTCATGGTTACCGCGTGCAAGTTCTACAACTTCCCATATTGAGAGAGTAAGCACTAAAAATACCCAAGAAATTTTCATTGATTTAAAATAAATTGCCATCTCCATTTCGTCTGCTTTTTTAAATAAGTTTTTCATATCAAACACTCCTTGTAAATGTAAAATTGTTTTTACATTTGTAGTATAGCACTTTTTCAAATATTGTAAAGACTTTTTAACATTTTCTTTATTGAAAATATATAAAGTTAGCCCCAGGCTAGTATCTTCTCTTAAATCTTTTAAACGATGATAGAACATAGAACCACCTCAAGCTACATGCTAATATATCTCTAAACGAGATATTGAATTATATCCCAAGATGAGATATTCGTATACCGAAGTGATAATATGGCAGACTACGAAAAAATGTACACGGTGCTGTTTAACAAAGTTACCGATGCAATTGAACAACTGCAAACAGCCCAACAGGTAACCGAAGAAATTTACATCTGTACCGCACAAAAACCCAACGAAAAAGAGGACGGATAACCCCGTCCTCTTTTTTAAATGCCAACGACAGAGCGCAAAAAAGCCACCCGCTTTTACGGATGGCTTTTGCAGCGTTGCTTATACTTGAACTGTTTTAAGTTTACGGTATGTAATATACTGGAATGCAGCTACACCGCCTACCAGACCGATACCGCACAAGTCGGTAATCAACCCCGGTATAATCAGCATCAAACCGCCTGCCAGCAAGAGGATGCGCTCCCACCAAGCAGTTTTTCCCATGAGGTAACCCGTCATACATGCGCTTACACCCAGCATACCAATCAGTGAGGTGCAAATAATCTGAATCACCTCGTACCAAACGGTGTCGATGAGGATAAGCTCAGGTGACAGCACAAAGATATACGGAATAATGAATGCTCCGATGGCAAGCTTTGTGGCATTGCAGCCTGTTTTAAATGCATTGCCCCCCGAAATAGCAGAGCCGGCATAGGCAGCCAAAGCGACCGGCGGGGTGATATCGGCAAGAATACCAAAGTAAAACGCAAACATATGCGCAGCCAGCGCAGGCACACCCAGTTTCATAATAATGGGTGCCGCAATGACAGAGGTAATCAAGTAGTTTGCGGTGGTAGGTACGCCCATGCCCAATACCAAAGAGGTTATCATGGTAAAGAACAGGGTTGGCAAGATTAAACCGCCTGTTAGCGAGAACAGCCCTTCACCCAGTTTGAGCCCCAAACCGGTGAGCGTAACCACACCTACGATGATGCCTGCAACCCCGCATGCACATGCAACACCGATAGTGTTTTTTGCACCCGATACCAATGCCGAAGCTACCTCTTTAAAAGGTACCCAGGTGGATTTTCTTAAATACGGCACTACAATCGAGGCGGCAATACCGCCGAGTGCAGAAAAAGTAGGAGTTTTGCCCATAATCAGCAGGGCGACGATTGCTACCAGCGGGAGCAATAAATGCCCTTTATCGCGCAGCAAAGGCCAAATTTTTGGCAGTTTTTCGCGCGGAACACCTTTGAGCCCCAACTTTTTAGCCTCAAGATGAACCATAATCCAAATACCTGAAAAATAGAGTATAGCGGGAATGATAGCTGCTTTTGCTACATCGAAATAATTTACGCCCACAGCCTCGGCAATAAGGAACGCCGCCGCACCCATAATAGGGGGCATAATTTGCCCGCCGGTGGATGCCGCCGCCTCAACTGCGCCTGCAAACTCGGGCGAATAACCAAGCGATTTCATCAGCGGGATGGTGAATGAACCGGTTGTTACCGTGTTGGAAACCGACGAACCCGAGACAGTACCCTGCAGGGCACTGGTAAGTACGGCAACCTTAGCGGGGCCGCCCGCCGAAAAGCCTGCAATTCCGTTGGATAGATCGATGAAAAACTGCCCGATACCGGTTTTTTCAAGGAACGAGCCGAACAGAATAAACAGAAAAATAAAGGTTGCACATAACCCGAGAGGCATACCCATAATCCCTTCGGTGGTATAAAACAGATGGGAAATAATACGCGATATGCCGTAGCCGCGATGATTCATAAATCCGGGCATATAAGGCCCGAAATAAGCGTAGAGAATAAACAGTGATGCAATCACCACAATGGGGATGCCGACAATGCGGCGGCAAGCCTCAAGCACTAATACAATGCCGATTGCGCCGATAATCAGGTCGAGCGTGGTATACGCACCCGAACGTGCCACCAAGTCTTTGTAGTTGATGATATAGTATCCCGCAATACCTACAAATGCCAATCCTAAAACAAAATCAAGCGGATGCATTTTGTTGCGGTCGCCTTTTGAAGTTGCGGGGTAAAGCCAAAACCCTAAAAGCATGACAAAGCCCAAATGAACCATTCTTTGCAGCTGTGCGGGCAGTGTACCTAAAATTGAGGTTCCCAGCTGGAAGAGCGAAAATGCTATCAGCAGTACCGTTATTATCAAGTGCCACGAACCGCTTAATCTACGGTAAGCAGATTCTTTATCAATATCAGCCAAGAGAGCGTCGGGGTTAACCGAAGGAACAGTGTTGGTATCTTTTTTGGTATCGGACAAATCGATCACCCTTTTCGTTGGTTTATTAATTGTTGGCAAAGGCCCAGCAGCCGCTGAACAGCGCTGGCTTTGCGAACGGTTATTGCAACTGGTTTGCGCGGAGCGAGTTTGTACAAAACAAGGCTTTTATCCTCATAATAAAACATGTGCTGCGATACAATCCCCGCTGTATAGTCAATTTGGTGCCTATAATGATCGGCAAAATCCAAAATGACAAATTGCTCGTCTGAAGAATAGGTCACTTCGGGTGGTACAGTGTCTATCATGCCTGCACCGTAGCTTTCAAAATAGCCTTTATCCAATGTGATGGTAAGGCGTTCTGCGTCGATCTTGTACACTTCGCGTATCAACCCTTTGTTGACCGAATGGCGAAACTGTACTTCAAAATTGTCTGCCTGCACAGGGTACTCCCCCAAAACCTTGCCTTGCGAAACCACCAGCAAGCTGGGCGGAAAGAGCGGTAAAAACAGTAAAATGATGATAATTAAAACGGAAAAAGCGGGCAGGAGAAGTCCCGCCCACTTAACGTATTGTTTCATGGGTGCGCCTTTCGTTTAGGCAATACCTTTTTCTTTAAAATATTTCAGTGCTCCGGGATGAATGGTGGTAGAAATACCGCCCAATGCGGTTTCCAAAGCAACTTCTTTACCTTTTGCATGTGCTTCGCCCAGTTCGCCCAGGTTTTCGAACAATGCTTTCGTCATGTTATAAACAACATCTTCGCTAAGTTTTTCACTTGCAATGAGGGTAGCTTTAATAGCAAGTGTTTTTGCAGGTGCATCGGTGTTGTAAACATCTTTGCCAATTTCAAATGCGGTGTAGAACGGGTATTTTTCAATCATAGCAGCAAGCTTATCATCTTCAAAGCCCAGCAGTTTGATAGGCTGAGAAACCATCAGCTCTACAATAGCGGTGTTTGGCACGCCTGCCGATACAAAAAATGCATCGATTTGACCATCTTGAAAAGTGCTAGCGGATTCTTTAAATGAAAGGTGCTGTGCTTTGATGTCTTCAAAGGTCATTCCGTACATTTCCAAAGTCTGTTTTGCGTTTGCTTCAACGCCCGAACCAACATCGCCAACAGAAACTTTTTTGCCTTTCAGGTCTGCAATCGAGTTGATTCCGCTGTCTTTGCCTACAACGATTTGAACTACTTCGGGGTAAAGGGTTGCAATTGCGGTAAGCCCGCCGATTTTTTCTTTAAAAAGTTCAGTGCCGTTCACAGCGTAGTCCAGCACGTCATTTTGTACAATTGCCAGGTCCGCATCGCCCGATGAAATGAGGCGGAGGTTTTCGGTAGATGCACCGGACGAAGTGATGGTGATATCAACATCTTCTACATGCCCGTTGATAACCTGCCCGATTGCACCCCCAAACGGGAAATATGTACCGGATGTACCGCCTGTTGCCATAATGAATTTGTTGCCGTTGCTTTGCGGTGCACCGCAGCCCGCAAACATTGCAAGCACCAGTGCCGATACAAGCAGCATACTCAATACCTTTTTCATAAAAGTCCTCCTTTTAAAAATAGTAGTTTGTCCGGCACAAAACTACCGGGTTTGTGCCGGATGCCAATGAATTTTTCTTCTTCGTACTATTCATTATAACTGATTAAAGACAGGCAGGCAAGGCTTACAACGTAAAGATGTTAAGAAAATATAAATATTTTTGAATGATGTGACAAATATTCTTGCATAATTTGTGCAAAAATGCCCTTTGCTGTCGAATAATATAAGTGGGGGGTTACTTATGCAGATAAACTCTTGCCTCGTACGGCCGTAATGTAATTTTTTCGGTGCACGGCTCGCAGGGATAGTTGGCAATTAGCAGTTGTTTTTCATCGTCGGCAAAGCGTTGCGGCAGATGATATTCCACGTTTTGCTCTGCAAAGCTGCAAATGGTTAAAAGTTGCTGCTCGCCGCGTGTGCGGGTAAATACAAACAACTCTTCGCTTTCGGGCAAAAGCAGGTCAAAAGAGGCATAAACAATGATGGGATATTGATGCCGCAGTTGGATGAGCTTTTGATAATAAGAGAAAACAGAGCCTTCTACCTCCACTTGCGCCGCTGCATTGATGCGCTTATAATTCTCGTTTACCGCAATCCACGGCTCTGCGGTTGAAAACCCTGCAAACGCGCTGCTATCCCACTGCATGGGGGTGCGTGCATTATCGCGGCTGATGCGGTTGATGTAACAAAGCATCTCTTGGGGCGAAACACCCTGTTGCGTCGTCATTTCATGGTACGCATTGATGGCTTCGATATCACGGCAATCATCAATGGAATGGAACACCGTATTGGTCATTCCCAGTTCTTCCCCTTGATAGATGTAAGGGGTACCCTGCTGCATGTGCAGGCAGGTTGCAAGCATTTTTGCCGATTGCGCCCAATATTTTTTGTCATTGCCAAAGCGAGATACCACGCGCGGCTGGTCGTGGTTATTCCAATAAAGGCTGTTCCATCCGCGGCCCTCCAGCCCCTTCTGCCATTTTGTAAATACTTGTTTGAGGTCGGTCAGGCGAAAGCGTCGGTCAGTCCATTTGCTGCCGCCTGCTGCTTCCAGCCCCATATGCTCAAACTGGAACACCATATTCAGTTCATGCTCATTTTCACCGGTGTAGCGCTGCGCATCTTCTGTAGTTGCGGCAGGTGTTTCGCCTACGGTCATAACATCGTATTTCGAAAGAACGCGTTGGTTCATTTCCTTTAAAAATTCATGCACGCGCGGGCCGTTGATTATATAAGGAGACGGGTTGCCGTAAAGTCCGCCGTATGTCTCGCCGTCCTGAAAAGATTGCTCTTTAGAAATCATATTGATTACGTCCATACGGAACCCATCAATGCCCTTGTCGAGCCACCAAACCATCATGTTATAAATCTCATTGCGTACTTTTGGGTTTTCCCAGTTTAAGTCGGGTTGTTTTTGCGAGAACATATGCAGGTAATATTGCCTTGTTGCATCATCATACTTCCAGGCACTGCCGCTGAACACCGACCCCCAGTTGTTTGGCGGTTTACCGTCTGTTTTACCGTCGCCCCAAATGTAATAATCGCGATAAGGGTTGTTTTTGCTTTTGCGGCTTTCGGCAAACCAAACGTGCTCGTCCGATGTATGATTCACCACAAGGTCTAACACCAGTTTAATTCCGCGATGGTGCGCCTGCTGCAACAGTTCATCAAAATCCGCCATTGTGCCGAATTCTTGCATGATTGCTTGATAGTTGCGGATGTCATAGCCGTTGTCATCATTGGGGGAATCGTAGATAGGAGAAAGCCAGAGTACATCAATTCCCAGCGCTTTAAGATAATCGAGTTTTGAGATGATTCCCTGTAGATCGCCGATACCGTCGCCGTTGCTGTCCTTAAAGCTGCGGGGATAAATTTGATAGACTACACTTTCTTTCCACCAATTTGCCATTTTTATACCGCCTTTCTGTTTTTAGATGTATGATTTCACTTCATTGCAAAAATCCAAAATATTACATTATTATAATAACATGTAATCAAGCAGATAGAAAGCTCTAAATTTACTTGCAGGTATTATGTTTGGGTGCAAAATCTTAAAATGAGACAAATTGTTCTCAAATCAAATATTAAGACATCAAGTAATATTGAGGGGAAATAATGAGAAAAATTGAAAAAAACAGCGATGATATTTTGCGATTTGCCTAGAAACAAGTAGGATATTTATTCAAAATAACGGTAAATATTACAAGTTATCCAAAGCAGAGCTTTAAATTTCAACAAAAATTTTTGTGTCAAAATGATACAAACTGTGAAATTCACTACCGTTATCGACACAGTTCGTAAGTATAATGCACAATAGGACACAACTACAATTGATTTACTATGAGAAAATATCAAATATGCATAAAAACATGTTGAAATACAGATTTTTTGTGAATATACTGAGACTAGAGAAGAAAACATAAGGTATCAAAATGAGACACTGGAGGTCAGCGTTCATGTCGATCAGTAAAGAAAAGTATCAGAAATACGTCAACATTTTAAAAGAAGAACTCATTCCCGCTTTAGGGTGCACTGAGCCGATTGCAATTGCATATGCAGCAGCAAAAGCTCGTGAAGTACTCGGCACAATGCCAGAAAAAATTGTTGCAGAGTGCAGCGGCAACATTATTAAAAATGTAAAAGGCGTAATCGTTCCTACTACGAAAGACCTGCGCGGCATTGAAGCGGCAGCAATCATCGGTGCAGTAGGCGGCGATTCAAGCAAAGAGCTCGAGGTGCTTACCGGTGTTACACAACAACATCTCGATTTGGCAAAAACGATGATTCAAAAACACGTTTGCGAAGAGAAAATTCTCAATACTCCTGCAAAACTTCATATCATTGTTCGTATGTACAAGGGCGACCAAAGCTCAATGGTAGAAATTATTCACACCCATACAGGCATTGTACGTATTGAGAAGAATGACGAAGTATTGCTGGATGTTCCCCACAGTCAAGAAGAAAATAACGATGGGCAAACCGACCGCAGCTGCCTCAATGTAGAAGATATTATTGAATTTGCAAACACTGTCGTTATCGATGACATCAAAGAGGTACTTGCAAAACAGGTGGAGTACAACACCGCGATCTCCAAAGAGGGGCTAAACAAAATTTACGGCGCCAACATCGGCATAACCTTGCTGAGCACTTACGGCGATGATGTTAAGGTTCGTGCCAAAGCGGCAGCAGCTGCCGGCTCAGACGCCAGAATGGGCGGCTGTGAAATGCCGGTTGTTATCAACTCGGGCAGCGGCAATCAGGGTATGACGGTATCGCTGCCGGTTATCGAGTATGCAAAAGAGCTTTCGGTAACCACAGAAAGGCTTTACCGTGCATTGTGTGTAAGTAACCTGATAGCGATACATCAAAAAACAAAAATTGGCAGACTGTCTGCTTACTGCGGTGCGGTGAGTGCGGCAACAGGTGCAGGTGCAGGAATCACCTATTTGTATGGCGGCGGCATAAAAGAAATTTCGCAAACCATCACCAGTACGCTGGCAAATGTCTCCGGTATTGTGTGTGACGGAGCAAAGCCTTCTTGTGCCGCAAAAATCGCATCCAGCCTGGACGCAGCGCTGCTTGCCTGCTATATGACAATGCAGAGCAGAGGCTTTAAATCGGGCGAAGGTATTGTAAAAGACGGTGTCGAAGGCACCATCGACAGTGTTTCAAGATTGGCAAAAGACGGCATGCAGGTGACAGATGAGGAAATACTAAAAATCATGATTGACGATTAAGTTTTAATTGACATCAATGTTACCCGGGAATATAATTCATAACATACTAAACATATAGGAATTTAAAAACGATTCCCGGCACTCACGCATTCTAACTTTATCTGTTCACGGGATAACGCAAAATCTGTTTATGCGCAGCCCGTTGAAAAGAGCCTTAAGAAACAAAGGAATATCAAAAAACGAAAGGAGAAGATTGCTCAATCATCGGTACGGAAAACCGTACGTAGAGCAATCAAGAGCATTATGAAGAGAGCATTAAGCATTATCCTGGCAATTGCTATGATGGTATCCATGCTGGCAGGCTGCGGCGCTGCTAATAATTCTTCTAAAGCAGAATCCGGATCAGAGGCTGATGGCGGCTCGGCACCAGCAACAAGCGGTGTTGTTAAAATTGCTGTAGCAGGCCCTATGACAGGCGACAACGCAGAGTACGGCAAAGGGTTCCTCAATGCTGCTGAAATGAAAGCAGAAGAGTGGAACAAAGAAGGCGGCGTTCTTGGCAAAAAAGTTGAGATTGTTGCATTCGATGATAAAAACTCTGGCGAGGAAGCTGCTTCCATCGCTCAGAAAATTGTCAGCGACAAAGAAATTGTAGGCGTTATCGGTCACTTTGCATCCGGCGTTTGCATGGTTGCTGCTCCCACTTACGAAGAGAATAAAGTTATTGAAATCTCTCCGTCTGCTTCTCACCCCGATTATTCCGGCATCGGCGACTACATCTACCGTAACAATACCGTTATCAGTGTAGAGGCAGCTGCAGGCTTGGATATTGCTGTAAACGATTTGGGTAAAAAGAACATCGGTATCATCTCCATTAAAACCGACTGGGGTACCTCTACATCGGCTGTTGTAAAAGGCTTAATCGAAGAGAAAGCTGCAGACGGCGTTAAATTGGTTGCTCACGAAGAAGTTATGGAAGGTTCTGACGACTACAGCCCGGCTATCACTAAACTGAAAGCTGCCGGTGCAGACGTTGTTATCTGCGTTGGTATGTACAGCTTGGTTGCACCTGTTGCAAAACAGTACAAACAGGTTGACCCTGCAATCGAAATTGTTGGTTTCTCCAACTCCTACAGCCAGCAACTCCTTGAGCTGGGCGGCGAAGCAGTTGAGGGCGTACGTTTCCCGGTAATCTTCTTCTCCGGCTCCAGCGACCCCAAAATCAAAACATATGTTGATACTTTTACAGAGAAATACGGCACTGCACCCAGCGCTTTGACCTCTCAGGCTTACGATTCTGTCGGCATGCTGCTTGAAGCTATCAAAACTGCCGGCACAACCGAAACCGACAAAGTAAGAGAAGCATTGCAGAATATCGATTACCCCGGCGTAACCGGTCAGACCAAATTTGACGAGATTGGTGACGTTCAGAAAGCATTTGTTAAAGTTACTGTAAAAGACGGACAGTTTGTTCAGCTGTAAGTAGCAGAACAAACATAGTTCAGTAGACGGTCAACAGAAATCTTAAGGCTTTTATCGGAAACTTCGGAGGGGTTGCCCCTCCGAAGCCACCCGATCATCGTGCAGGCTGTTATAAACTGAATCGTTGAAACAGAAAATGCGCAGTTACATAGATGCGCAGTTGAAAGTAAAGGGAAGGAGTAATGTTGTCGGGATCTTTCCCCGCCAACCGTGGCAGAAATGATTATACAACAATTATTTAACGGTTTGGCACTGGGTATGGCGTACGCGCTTATTGCGGTTGGCTATTCTCTGGTGTTTGGTATCCTCAGACTGATTAATTTCTCGCATGGTTCCATCTACGCCTTTGGTGCACATATGGCTCTTTTGTTTGTTGGGATGAACTTTGGTATTCTTCCGGCAATCGCGCTGAGTATTTTGTTTACCGGCTTGCTTGGTGTAGTTATTGACAAAACCGCATTGGAGCCCCTCAGAAAGAAAAATTCTATTCCTATTGCATCGCTGATTACCACCATTGGTGTATCAAATATTATTCAAAACCTGCTGATGATCTTCTTCGGCAGTGAAAAGAAAGCATTCCCCGCATTTTTTGACTTCGGTATGATTAGTTTGGGCAGTGTACAAATTAATTCAACACAGATTATTATGTGCCTGGTTTCGCTCATCCTGTTGGTGTTCCTTACGGTTATCATCAACAAAACCAAAATCGGTCTTGCAATGCGTGCAACCGAGCAGAATGCAAAAGCTGCCAGCCTGATGGGCATTAATGTAAACTTTGTTATTTCGTTTACATTCTTCCTCGGCGGTGCTTCTGCAGCAATTGCAGGCGCACTCATCAGCGGCTACTACCAGATTATCTACCCTACAATGGGCTTTATGGTAGGATTAAAAGCGTTTGCTGCGGCAGTACTCGGCGGCATCGGTGTTTTGTACGGATCGGTCGTCGGCGGACTGGTAGTTGGTGTTTCCGAAAGCTTTGCGGCTACATTCCTCGGCTCCACCTACCGCGATTCTTTGGCATTTATCATCCTCATCATTGTACTGATCGTGAAGCCTACCGGGCTGTTCGGTAAGAAAGGTATTACGAAGGTGTAGAATATGAGCAAAATAAATACAACTAATACAACAACCAATAAAAAAAGCGCTATTTTTGAGATGGAAAAGTTTATTGAGAAATATAAGCTCCCCATCGGTATTGTTTCGGCAGTTGTGCTGATTGCCCTGCCTTTGCTGGGCCTGAGCCAGTACATTATGCGTATTCTTATTATGATTGGCATTTACTCTATGCTGGGTATGGGGCTGAACATACTTACCGGTTATACCGGCCAGGTGTCACTCGGCCACGCCGGGTTCTATGCAATCGGTGCTTATTGCTCTGCATTGCTGTCGCTTAAATTCGGTTTTAACTTTATCATTGCGGCGTTGCTGGGTGCTTCGCTTGCCGCAATTTGCGGTTTGCTGCTTGGCTTGCCTACCCTGCGCCTCAAAGGCACGTATCTTTCTATTGTAACGCTTGGCTTCGGCGAAATTGTTAAAATGGTATTGATGAACTGGGATAAGGTTACAAACGGTACGCTGGGCCTTAAAAATATCCCCCGCCCCTCGCTGTTCGGCTTTGAACTTACCCTTTCCAACAATGGTATCTACTACATGATGCTTGCACTTGTGGCACTGGTTACCGTGAGTTGTATTGTTATCATCCGTTCTAAAATCGGCAGAGCGTTTCTCTCGATTAAAGAGGACGAGCTTGCCGCAACGATGATGGGCATTAAAACTACCCGTTACAAAGTTCTGGCATTTGTTATTTCTGCATTCATCACCGGTATTGCAGGTGCGTTTTACGCTTCGATGATCAGCTTTATCGACCCGAACTCGTTTACCTTTGATACCTCTACCCTAATTATAAGCATTGTAATTCTCGGCGGTATGGGTACCATCCGCGGTATGTTCTTGGGCTCTGCAATTCTTATTTCGTTCCCAGAAGTATCACGTTTCTTAATGGATTACCGTTTCGTGGTATACGGTCTCATCTTGATTTTGATGATGAGATTCCGTCCGCAGGGTGTGCTCGGCTGGAAATCGCAGATGCCTTATAAATTCCCCAAGCTTGCCCGCAAGGCAATGGACAAAACAGAAGCAAAAGCATAAATCAACGGAAAATGATAGAAAGGAGAAGCTGTCAGTCATTTGCATCTGACAGCGACCAAAACGAAATGGCATATTTACAGGTGAATGGTATAACCAAACAGTTTGGTGGACTCCTCGCCGTTGATTCCGTCAGCTTCGAGGTAAACAAGGGCGAGATCATCAGTGTCATCGGCCCGAACGGCGCAGGCAAAACCACAGTTTTTAATATGCTCACCGGCGTATATCAAATCGATAAAGGTGAGATAATCTTTGACGGCAAACCAATCCACAACAAAACCCCGCAGGAAATTGTAGAGGCAGGCATCTCCAGAACATTCCAGAACATCCGCCTGTTCCCCAACCTGCGTGTGATCGAGAACGTTCTCGTAGGTACACATATCCGCACCAAATACAACTTCTTCGACGCATTCTTCCGCACAAAACGCTTTCAAGAAGAAGAGGCAGAAAAAACACTGCGCGCTGTAGAAATTCTGCGCTCCATCGGGTTAGAGAGCAAGATGCACGACTATGCGCAGAACCTGCCCTACGGCGAGCAGAGAAAGCTTGAGATTGCCCGTGCAATTGCTACCGATGCAAAAATTATTTTGCTGGACGAGCCTGCTGCAGGTATGAACCCGCAGGAATCGGAAGAGCTGCTTCGCTTCATCCGCGAACTGCGCGACAAAGGCTATACCATCATTCTCATCGAGCACGATATGAGTGTGGTTATGAATATTTCTGACCGTATTTATGTTATCGACCATGGCAAAAAGATTGCGCAAGGTCTGCCCGCTGAGATTGCCAACAACCAGAATGTTATCCAGGCTTACCTTGGAGGTGTGAAAAAAGATGCTTAGTATTAAAGATTTAAATACCTACTACGGCAATATTCACGCACTGAAGGGCATCAACATGGAGATTGAGCAGGGCGAAATCGTATCGCTCATCGGCAGCAACGGTGCAGGCAAAACTACAACTCTGGGCTCTATTGCAGGCCTCATTCCCGCACGTTCGGGTTCGGTTATCTTCAAAGGGCAGGATATTACCAACGTGCCTGCACACAACCTTGTAAAACTGGGCATCAGCTTGTCTCCCGAGGGACGCGAGGTGTTCCCTGCACTGTCGGTGCAAGAAAACCTGCGCTTGGGTGCTTATATTAAAACAGATAAGGCGAAAATCAAAGAATCATTCGAGCGTGTTTACGATTTGTTCCCCCGTTTGAGAGAAAGAATCAACCAGTCGGCAGGTACCCTGTCGGGCGGTGAACAGCAAATGCTGGCAATCGGACGTGCGCTGATGTGTGAGCCCGAACTGCTGCTGCTGGACGAGCCTTCACTGGGCCTTGCACCCAATCTGGTGCTGATGATATTCGAGCTAATCGAATCCATCAATAAAAAACATGGCACCACCATTCTTCTGATTGAGCAGAATGCAAACATGGCGCTTTCTATTTCGCACAGAGCTTATGTACTTGAAACCGGACGCATTTCGATGTTCGGTAAAGCATGCGACTTAGCGAACGACCCGAGAGTAAAAAAAGCTTACCTTGGCCAGATGTAGTAACTCGCTTTATTTTTACGTTTGACATACGAAATACAGATGGAGGTCAAATTATGAAAAAGATTATCAACCACCCCAACCATGTGGTTTCTGAACTGCTTGTTGGTATGGCAAAAGCTCATCCTGAGCTGAAATACACCGAAAAACTGGAGGTTATCTCCAGAAAAGACAAAACCAAAAAGAAAGTCGGCGTAGTTTCCGGCGGCGGCTCGGGCCACGAGCCTGCACATGCAGGTTATGTCGGTACCGGTATGCTGGATGCGGCAGTTGCGGGCAACGTGTTCTCTTCCCCCAGCCCCGACCGTATTATTAAAGGCATTGAAGAAGCAAATAGCGGCGAAGGCGTTTTGCTGGTCATTAAAAACTACTCGGGCGATATCATGAACTTTGGCATGGCAAAAGATATGGCTGAAATGGACGATATCCGTGTGGAAAGCGTTGTAGTAAAAGACGACGTTGCAGTACCTGACAGCACCTACTCCACCGGCCGCCGCGGCATTGCAGGTACCGTGTTTGTTCATAAAATTGCAGGCGCAAAAGCAGAAACCGGTGCAAACCTTGATGAAGTAAAAGCAGCAGCCGAAAAAGCCATTGCAAACATCCGCAGCATGGGTATGGCGATGACCTCTTGCACCCTGCCTGCAGTAGGCAAACCGGGCTTTGTCCTCGGCGATGACGAGGTAGAAATCGGCATGGGTATCCATGGCGAACCCGGCGTTGAAAGAACTACCGTTAAAACAGCAGCCGAGGTTGCACAGATTTTGCTCGACAAAATTCTTGCCGATTACGACTACAGCAACTCTGAAGTTGCACTGCTGGTCAACGGTTTGGGTGCAACCCCTCTGATGGAGCTTTACATCCTCAACAACGAAGTAGAGAAAATTCTCACAGAAAAAGGCATCAAAATTCACAGAACATTTGTGGGCAACTACATGACAGCACTTGAGATGTCCGGCTGCTCGCTGACATTGATGAAGCTGGATGATGAGCTGAAAGAATTGCTGGATGCACCCTGCAACACCCCTGCACTGAAAATTTTCTAGGAGGATTTCGAATATGGGATTTCAATTAACCAGTAAAGACTATACCGAATATATCAAATTGGCATATGCTAAAATTCACGAAAACGGCGAATATGTAACCGCGCTCGACTCTGCAACCGGTGACGGAGACCACTGGTCCAACATCAACATGGGCTTCGAAAGCTTGGTAGAGGCAATCCCCGACCTGGAGACTTTGAATTTGTTCGACTGCTTCAAAAAAATCGGTATGATTATGATGTCGGTTATCGGCGGCAGCGGCGGCGTTTTGTACGGCAGTGCTTATATGGAAGCTGCTAAAACCCTCAAAGGCAAAGAAGTGATTGAAAACCAGGATATGTGCAATGTTTTGGAAGCGATGCTCAACGGCGTTATGAACAGAGGTAACGCAAAACCCGGCTTTAAAACTATGATTGACACCCTGCACCCCGCTGTGGAATGTTATAAAGATTGCATTGCAAAAGGCCTTTCTGAAAAAGAGACCGTTGCTTTGGTAAAAAAAGCTGCTCTTGACGGCGCACAAAGCACCGCCGATATGGAAGCAGTACGCGGCAGAGCTTGCTACCAGGCAAACAAAGGCGTGGGGCACCTTGACCCCGGAGCAGTTACCATGTCCTATCAGGTAGAAATTCTGATGGATTATATTGCATCCAAGCTGTAATTGTTTTTGAAAGAGCAGTCAGAACAGGAGGCTACCCCGAATGTTATTAGCTGAAATGAAGGACGTTGTTACAAAATTTGCGGACGTGATCTCTAAAGTATTGGATGTAGACGTATTGATTGTAGACAGCAACTTAAAAACTGTCGGCAATACTTACCGCTATTTTGATAAATTTACCCTGATTCGTCGTATCTCTGTTATCGGGCAAGTGATTACTACAGGCGAAGTGGTTGCGGTAGATGACCGCGCAAACCATAATGCCTGCAAAGACTGCCCCGATTACAACGAGTGCGAAATGAGCGGATTTATCGGTGTCCCCATTTTTTATAATAATACGGTGGTTGGTGCAATTGCTTTGGTTCTGCCCAAATCGAAAATACCGCAGATTTTTAAGGATGTTCGTAATTCCGTTGAGTTTTTGGAGCGCATGGCGGATTTGCTTTCGAGCAAGCTGCAAAACAGCGACGATTACAACAACCTAAACGTAATCAAGCGCGAACGCGAAGTGATTATGGATTCGATTGACGACGCAATGGTGTCGATGGATGACATCGGTTACATCACTTACTACAACAAACGCTTTGAACAGTACTTCGGTATCAAAGAAAGCTGCGTAGGCAAATTCATCAAGGATGTAATTCCGCACCGTTATATTAGCGAATTTATGTCGAATTACAACGAATTTTCGGGGCGCCTGATGTATTTTGAACAGAACGAAAATACCTTTTACGGGTATGTTTCTTGCCGGAATATCAACATCAACGAAAGCCGAACCGGTATGCTGTTTACCTTCAAATCCATAGGGCATGTCAATGCAGAACTGGCGGATATTGGGTACAACAATACACAAACCACTTTTGCATGGGTAGAAAATGGGCTGATGGCACCGCATATTGTAGAAAAAGCAAAACGTCTTTCCATCACAAACAAGGCAGTGCTCATCTACGGCGAACAGGGTACCGGCAAAAAAATCCTTGCAGAAGCCATCCACAGCTTCTCTAACCGCTCAAGCAACAGCTTCATCAGTGTTTGCTGTGACGGCAGCTACCGCGATCTGCTGGAAACAGCGATGTTTGGTACCGACCAATTTAACCGTGAATTTTCGGGGCTGGGCAAACTTCAGCTTGCGCACAAAGGCACCATCTATATCAGCGAGATTGATCGTTTGCCTTATTTTCTGCAAAAAAAGCTTGCCGACTTTTTGAAAACGAAAATGATTCGTCAAGCAGGGCTGCGTGATGTACAGATTGATGTACGGTTTATCGCCTCGTCCAGCAAAGATTTGGAGCAGTTGGTTCGCGAAGGGCACTTTGATGATGAGCTTTACTACCGCATTTCAGAAAATATCATTAAAATACCGCCCTTGCGTGAAGACAAAGAATATATTGCAGAATTGATTTCTGGCGCAATACGCTTTTATAAAGATAAATATAACAAACCCGACTTAAAGTTTGATGCCGCTGCCATGCAGATATTGCAAGATTACCATTGGCCCGGCAACCGCAGGGAGCTGGAGGAAACTCTGGATTATCTTGTGCGAACGGCACAGCGAACAGTTACATGCCATGATTTAGCCCAGATTAATTTGACAGCTCAAGGCAGCATACCTACAATCCAGGACATGGAGAGAGAGCAGATCGCTTCCTTGCTGCTGTCAAATAAAAATAAAGATGAGGTTGCACGCATGCTGGGTATCAGCCGTGCCACCCTCTACCGCAAAATAAAAACATATAATTTGTAAAAGGAGTACATGATTATGATTAAAAACGTTGCATCTGACAGAGGTCAGCATATTCAGGATTTGAGAGACGCGATTGAGCACAGAGCTACATGGTTCTACTTTTTGGTAGAAGAAGCTATGAAACGCGGTTTGGACTACGACTTTGCAAGAGACGCAATCAAAGGCTGCGGATGCTTCCACGGCAACAACAAATACACAAAAACCGATGATTTGAAAGTATTTGGCCCTGAGTTCATCAGCGAAAATGTAAAAAACATTTTTGAGATGGATGTTGATTGCACCGATGAGCAGCTTAAAATTGATTTCCACTACTGCCCACTGGTATCTGCTTGGAAAAAACTCACCGATGACGAAGAGAAAATTGCTATGATGTGCGACATTGCTATGGACGGCGACCGCGGTATTGCAAGCACATTTGATGCATTTGAGTTCCATCTGGGCAAAACCATCGCAAAAGGCGATGATATCTGCGAAGTTCGTTTTAACAAAGTAAAATAAACAGACACCGAACAGGTTGAAAATACCCCCAAAGCCGATGTTTTTCATTGGCCGAGGGGGTATTTTGCTTAAATTATACAAAACTTCGTCCAAAAGCTCTGCAAGAAACATAGTGACAGTTCCCCCCGCATATAAATGAGATAAACATGTAACGCGGGGAGGAACACGCTTTGAAAGGATTGCCGGAGGAACGAGCAATTGCGCTCGGTACCTATATCATCGAGCATGGCGCAACAGTGCGCAGCACCGCAAAGGAATTTCGAATCAGTAAAAGTACGGTGCACAAGGACGTGTCTGAAAGACTTCAAAAATTAAACCCGGAATTGTATAGCAAAGTAAAGCATGTGCTGGAAATTAATAAGCAGGAACGGCATATTCGTGGCGGCATGGCCACAAAAAATAAATATGCAAAACAAAAAAAGAACGGTTAAAGCGCAGCTTTAACCGTTCTTTGGCGAATAGTCATGTCAGGCATTTGAAGATAACGCATCGAACAAGAGTGCCGACGGGACTATGCGCCAACTTTTTAACAGGCAAAAAGCCTGGTTGCCCCTGAGCCGCCCGACAATATTACATAGTCGGCTGAGGGCACTGTTATTTTAGTTTACCCATGGTTTTCAGCGGGTCAACAAATTTGCCGTCTTGCTTCATAGCAAAATGCAGGTGGCTTTCCAATTTTGCTTCCGCAAGGTTGGTGTCGCCCACCTTGCCAATTGGCTGAGCAATGGTTATGGCATCGCCCTCTTTTACAGCTACGTCTTTGGCAAGGCCGCTGTAAATGCTGACAAGCTTATTCTCGTGGCTTACCTCTACGGTTTTGCCCCAAATGCCATTGTCGTAAACACGGCTTACTTTACCGTCTGCAACACAAAGCACATCGGTGCCCTTGGCAGCTTTCATGTCGATGCCGTCATGGGTACACCATTTGTCCAGCGTTGTGTTTTTAACCAATTCACCATTGCTGTATTGGTTAAACACTTCTGCCGATTTTATGGGCAGCGCGAATGCTGAAGTCTGCTGTTCGAGCGAAAGCATTTGCTGTTCGTATACCTCGCCAGCAGCGGGCTGCGCCTCGGATGATGAGGAAGCAGTTTGTTCCGATGAGGAGGAGCCGGATGATACTTCTACGTTTGGCTTCGGTGTTCCCGCCTCCTCCAGCTCGGGGAAACCCCAACTGGATTCCTCGCTTACGATACTGCTTTGGGATGATGAAGATGACGGGGTACCTGTTATTGAGCCGAGAGTCTTATCCACAACAACCCAAGCAGCGGTTCCTGCACCTACCAGGCAAAGTGCCAGTGCCGCATAGAAACCTTTACCATTCAAAAAATTTGCTAGTCTGCCTTTGTTCGATTTCATATTCTGAAAAACACCTCCGAAAGAAGTTAAAGTTTGTATTGCTTGAACTTATTTTGAGCAAATAAATTGGTATTTATACAGCCGATCGTGGGAACAATTTTATTACAAAGTTTGATTCGCCTGTTTTACACATTCTTTACACAAGCTTTACCGTGTTATGATATTGCAAATTTTTTTAAAAAGGTACAATAAGCTTGCGAAATAAAGAAATAACAAGAATATGATTTGGGATCATTTAAAAGGAGAACGCGAAATGAAGAAAATATTAGCAATTTTACTAAGCCTTACCATGGCAGTTTCTGTTTCAGCCTGTGGTACATCCAACACTTCAGCATCCGATAAGCCTTCCGATACCGTATCCTCAGGCGGTACAACTCCTGCTACCGAGCTTTCGGGTAAAGTTTCTACCAACGGCTCCACTTCTATGGAAAAGGTAGTGGGTGCACTGGCAGAGGCATTTATGCAGCAAAACGGCGGCGTTGATGTTACTTACGACCCCACAGGTTCGGGCGCAGGTATTACCGCAGCAGCAGAAGGCACAACAGACATCGGGCTTTCGAGCCGTGCGCTAAAAGATACCGAGACGGGCCTTACCGGCACGGTTGTGGCTCTTGATGGAATTGCAATTATTGTAAACAAAGCAAACCCTGTAAAAGACCTTTCGGTGGAGCAAATTGCAAAACTTGCTACCGGTGAGATTACCAACTGGAAAGATGTGGGAGGAAGCGATGGCCCTGTTGTTATGATTGGCCGCGAGGCAGGTTCGGGCACAAGAGATGGCTTTGAGAGCATTACCGATATTAAAGATAAAGCAAAATACGCACAAGAACTTACCGCAACAGGCGCGATTATTGCTGCGGTAGAAGCAAATGCAAATGCAATCGGTTATGCATCGCTCTCTGCGGTAAAAGAAACGGTAAAAGCAATTACGGTAGAAGGCGTAGAGGCAACCGAAGCAACGGTGCAAGACGGCACCTACAAAGTGCAAAGACCGTTCTTAATGATTACAAAACAAGGCGAAACTCTCCGCCCCGAAGTGCAGGCATTCATCGACTTTGCTCTGAGCAAAGACAATGCCGAAATCATTGTAAATGCAGGCGCGGTACCGGCTGTAAAATAACACGCAACTAAAATTTCATACTCCTCTTTTAAGATATTCGTTCAACAACATCTCCTCAAAACACCTCCATCTGCAAACGGCATTTGGGGGTGTTTGCATCAAAAGCTATTTAGGTAAAGTTTTTATAAATCAAGGCGCGCACAGCGCACCTGCATAGGAGAACTTTCAATGAAGCTGAAAAAAATAACAGAAAAAATTATGAATACCGTCTTTTTTTTCTGCGGTATGGTTGCCATTGCATCGGTCATGCTGATAAGTGTTTATATGGTTTTATCAGGGCTGCCTGCCATCAAAGAGATTGGGCTGACCAATTTTTTATTCGGTAAGGTATGGCAAAGCACTGCAACCGAGCCCAAATTTGGTATCCTGCCGTTTATACTTACATCAGCATACGGTACTGCGGGTGCTATCCTGATTGGGGTGCCTGTGGGGTTACTTACTGCGGTGTTTCTCTCAAAAGTTGCGCCGCCCAAACTGGCAAATACTGTGCGCCCGGCGGTGGAGCTGCTGGCGGGGATCCCGTCTGTAGTATACGGTTTGGTGGGTATGATTATTTTGGTGCCTGCCATTGCAAAAGCATTCAAACTGGCAAACGGTTCTTCGCTGTTTGCTGCTATTTTGGTACTGGCAATTATGATTCTGCCCTCCATCATCAGTGTGTCTGAAACTGCGCTTAATGCAGTGCCGCCCGAGTACGAAGAGGCATCTCTTGCACTGGGTGCAACCAAAATAGAAACCATCTTTAAAGTAAGCATACCTGCGGCGCGCAGCGGTATAGCAGCCGGCATTGTTCTGGGTATTGGGCGTGCCGTAGGCGAGGCAATGGCAGTGATTATGGTTGCCGGTAATGTGGCAAATATGCCAAAACTGTTTGGGTCGGTCACATTTCTTACCACCGCGGTATCCAAAGAGATGGCATATGCATCGGGCTTGCAAAAACAGGCATTGTTCAGCATTGCGCTCATCCTATTTATTTTTATTATGATTATTAACGTGACGCTCAACTTAATTTTAAAAAAGGGTGGCGGAGGTGAAAAATGATGGTGAATCATAACCACGGCAAAAGCCAAACTGCAAACGCTTTTCGTCTTTCAAAAAAACGCAAAAGCTACGACACCGTCATCAAAGGCTTATTGTACCTTGCGGCGTTCATCACATTTGCGTTACTGGTGGGGCTGATTGGCTACATCTTTTACCGCGGGTTGGGCAACATCACTTGGCCGCTGCTTTCTACCTCGCCCAGTGCTTTAAAGGGTACTATTGGTATATTGCCTAACATTTTAAACACATTGTATATTATTTTAATCAGCCTTGTCATCGTTTTGCCGCTTGGCATTGGTGCGGCAATTTACCTTACCGAATACGCAACCAACAAAAAATTGGTTTGGCTGATTGAGTTTACAACCGAAACACTCACCGGTATCCCGTCTATTATCTTTGGTTTGGTGGGGATGCTGTTTTTCGTGCAGTTTTGTAATTTGCAAACCTCGCTGATTGCAGGTGCACTTACACTGGTGATTATGATTTTGCCCACCATTGTACGCACCACGCAAGAGAGCCTTAAAACGGTGCCTGTCTCTTACCGCGAAGGTGCGTTGGGGCTTGGTGCCACCAAATGGTATATGATACGAACCATTATTTTGCCAAGCACCATCGACGGGATTGTAACCGGGTGCATTCTTGCCATCGGGCGCATTGTGGGCGAATCGGCTGCGCTGCTGTTTACGGCAGGCATCGGCTCGGTGGTTGCCAAAAACATTTTTGCCGCAATGACGCGCTCCGGTGGTACCCTTTCTGTGGCGCTGTATGTGTATGTGTTTGAGCGGGGCGAATTTAATGTTGGCTTTGCCATTGCTGCAATCTTGATGATTTTGGTGCTCATCATCAACTTTGGCGCAAAAGCAGTAAACAAGAAGTTGAAAAATAAGTTCTAAATTAGGGGATAGATAACATGGAAAACATGATCACCACCAAAGACCTTGACCTGTTTTACGGCGCTTTTCAGGCGCTTAAAAAAATCAACCTCGAAATACCCGAGCACGAAATCACCGCTCTCATTGGGCCCTCCGGCTGCGGAAAATCAACCTTTTTAAAAACGCTCAACCGGATGAACGACTTGGTTGCAGGCGTTAAAATTACCGGAGAGGTGCTTTACCGCGGGCAAGATATTTTTGCCCCCGAGGTAGATGTGACATGGCTGCGCAAACGCATCGGGATGGTGTTCCAAAAGCCCAATCCGTTTCCGATGACCATCTACGACAATATTGCGTACGGCCCCCGCTTGCACGGTACGCATTCCAAAGCCGAACTCAACGACCTTGTAGAAAAAAGCCTGCGCGGTGCGGCTTTGTGGGATGAGGTAAAAGATCGGCTGAAAAAATCGGCACTTGGCCTTTCGGGCGGGCAGCAGCAGAGAATGTGCATTGCACGTGCGCTGAGTGTACAGCCCGATGTTATATTAATGGATGAACCCACCTCTGCACTCGACCCCATTTCTACTATGAAAATTGAAGATTTGATGAGTGACCTCAAAGAGCAATACACCGTTGTAATTGTTACCCACAACATGCAGCAAGCGGCGCGTATATCCGATAAAACCGCGTTTTTTCTGTTAGGCGAAATGATTGAATTCAGCGATACTGAGCGCATGTTCTCAATGCCGAGAGACAAACGCACCGAAGATTACATCACCGGACGATTTGGATAAATAGGACTGTATTTTAGTAAGGAGAGAATAAGAATGACTGCACGTTCAACCTTTGAAACAGAGCTGGAACAGCTCAACCTCGACCTCATCAAAATGGGCGGCATGATTGAAGAAGCCATTGCAAAATCCATCGGCGCGCTTGAAACGTCCGATACAAACATTGCCAATGAGATTATCTCTGCCGACCGCACGGTAGATGATATGGAAAAACAAATCGAAGCGCGCTGCCTGCGCCTGCTGATGCGCCAACAGCCCGTTGCGCGCGACCTTCGCGCCATTTCTACCGCACTAAAAATGATTACCGATATGGAGCGCATAGGCGACCATGCGGCTGATATTGCCGAACTCACCATTCGGCTGGACAGCAATAAGCCGCTTTCGATGGCACAGCATATCCCCGAAATGGCAGACATCGCCACGCAAATGGTGCGCGCCTGCGTAAAATCGTTTATCGACAACAATTTGGAACAGGCGAAAGAAACCATTGCGCGTGATGACGAAGTGGATGACCTGTTTAATGTGGTGCGCGATGAGCTGATCAAAACACTTTCAGGCGAGAGTGATGCCGAAAAGGCAAATCAAGCAATCGACCTGATGATGATTGCTAAATATCTGGAGCGCATCGGTGACCATGCCGTAAATATTTGCGAATGGGTTGTTTTTTACGATACAGGCCTGCACAAACAAACTCAAATTATGTAATATATGGTATAATAACCTTGATGCAATTGCGCAATAATACCGCTGCCGCGTTGCGGCTGTGGCTCTATAGATACAAACATACAACAGGAGGAGGTGCCTCTATGAATCATCTTATTTTTGTTACAGAGGATGAGGACAATATCAGAGAACTGCTGCGTTGCACGATTGAAAGCTTTGGCTATGCGGTAGAGTGCTTTGAAACTGCCGAGGATTTGCTGGAACGGCTGAAAACAACCGTCCCCTCTCTCATCCTGCTGGATATTATGCTGCCGGGAATGGATGGACTGGAAGCACTGAAAAAAATCAAAAAGAACCCCGCATCTGCTGCCGTACAGGTGCTTTTGCTTACGGCAAAGTCGAGCGAGGTGGATAAAGTGCGCGGGTTGGATTTGGGTGCAGAAGACTATATTACCAAACCATTCGGCGTATTGGAGCTCAATGCACGCATCCGCACTGCGCTGCGGCGGTTGGAAAGCCCAACCTCGGCAGCGGTTGAACAAGAGGTGCTGCGCGGTAAAGATATTACGCTGGATGTACAAAACCGCGAGATAACATTGGACGGGGCACCGGTAGAGCTGACCTTAAAAGAGTTTGACCTGCTTAAAATATTAATGACAAACAACAACCGTGTGGTAGAACGTGAAGAACTGCTCAACAGTATTTGGGGCTACGATTATGTAGGTGAAACCCGTACACTGGATATGCACATCAAAACCCTACGTGCCAAACTTGCCGACAATGCCGAAAGCCCGCGTTTTATTAAAACGGTGCGCGGTATCGGCTACAAATTTATTGGGAATTGATACCTCAAAATCAGTGCTGAATAACAGAGGTGTAACATGAAAAAGTACATTATAATCCGCTGCATTTTTTTATGTGTGGCGGTGGTGCTGCTATCGGGGCTTGCCAGTGCGGTGATTTTGCAATATAGCAAAGAGCAAGCGATTGTGCGCAACATGAAGGACATCTTAATGTCGATTTCGTTGCAGGACGAGACTGCAAATAAAGATTATGATGCCTTTGCAAAGGCATATACCAAGCTCTCTTTCGAATACCGCATCACCGTCATCAATAAATCGGGCGAGGTATTGGGCGACTCCAACTTTAATTATACCGATATGCCGAACCACGCTGACCGTCCCGAAATCAAACAGGCAATTGCCGCGGGTACAGGATATGAAAAGCGTTCGTCCGAAACGTTTGGCAAACCCATGCTGTATGTGGCACTGCGCGATGGCGACATTATTTACCGCATTGCCTCGCCGGTAGATACCATCAATGCAACGTTTGTGGATTTGCTGCCCGCACTGCTGGCTGGTTTGGTGCTTGCCCTCATTATCTCGCCGGTTTTGGCGGCATCAACGGCAAAGAGCATTACAAAACCCCTTGCAAATGTGGCAGACAGCTTAAAAACCCTCGACAGCGAGGATTACGATATTAAAGTAATGCCGAGTGAATTTGATGAACTGCAGCCGATTGCAAGCACCATCAATTCACTTACCAAGCATATCTCCGAGACGATGCGCGAGCTTGCTGACCAAAAAGAAAAGACAGATTATTTGCTTAACAATATGGAAGATGGACTTATCTTGGTGGATAACAACATGCGTGTACTGCAAATTAATACAGCCGCGCAAAAAATTTTGGGCGAGAGCAAAAGCGTAGAGGGTAAAAATTTATTAATGCTTACCAATAAGCCCAAGTTGTTTGAAGCAGTACAAAATGCGGTGCAAAATGGGGTGTCTACCCTGTTCGATTTCAACAGCAGCGAAACTGCGGGCATGGTGCTTTCGGTTCACGTCACAGCCATACATTCCGATTGGATGGCACAGGGCAAGGCGAACGGTGCAGTCATCCTTATCACCGATGTGACGCAGGAGCGGCAGGCAGAAAGGATGCGTAGCGAGTTTGTTGCCAATGCCTCGCACGAGCTGAAAACCCCCATTACTTCTATCGGTGGTTTTGCCGAGCTGCTTGCAGCAGGTGTGGTGAAAGACCCCGACAAGGTGCAGGATTACCTGGTGCGCATTAAAAACGAAACACAGCGTATGGCACTGCTTATCGAAGATATTCTCAAACTTGCGAGTATCGAAAACAGCGAACAAAACGAGCAGAGTTTTGAGCCTGTAGACCTTAAAGAAGTGATTGAAGAAGTGATAGAAAACATACAGCCTCAAATAACAGCGCGCAATGTTACGGTTACCGCCGACGCGCAGGATGTGGTTATTCATGCAGTGCCCGATGATATGGAGGCATTGGTACAGAACCTGTTGGATAACGCGGTAAAATACAACCACGATGGGGGAAGTGTTACCGTAAAGCTTGAAAAACAAGGGGGCAAGGTTTGTTTTTCTGTAGCGGATACAGGCATTGGAATACGGTACGAAGACCAGCCCCGCATTTTTGAACGGTTTTACCGCGTAGACAAAGGCAGAAGCCGCAAGGTTGGCGGAACAGGATTGGGGCTTTCGATTGTAAAGCATGTAGTATCAAAATACGGCGGAGAAATATTTTTAAAAAGTATAGACGGCAAGGGTACCGCCATTTCGGTTACGATCCCGCTTTAAAAAGGAAATTGCCCAAGAAATATTGTAATCACAGAGATGGGAAAATAAGTTTTTGATATTCTATAATAGAGCAACCTGCAACAAAAAAAGCCTGTATCTGCACGATACAGGCTTTTTGGTCGAGTTTCATCTTTTACTATTTTCGCTTGGGTTTGCGTTTGGATGTAACCGGCTTTTTTCGAACCGAATAGCCAAAGCTGCCCAGTTTTGCACCAAGTTCAAAGTATTCGCCGTGGGCATAGGCAACCAATCCGCACTTATCCAAGTGCAGTTTGCCGTTTTTATCCACATACTGTTCGTCTACATTTACCGCAACTACTTCAGCTAAAAACATATCATGCGAGCCAAGCGGCAGCACCTGTTTTACGCGGCATTCCAGCGAGAGCGGGCTTTGCGCAATCAAAGGGGCAGAAACTTTGCCCGCAGGCTCTGCCGTGAGCTTGCATGCGGCAAACTTGTCTTCTTTTGCACCGGTTTTTACACCGCAGTAGTCGCAGGCGCGCACCAAATCTTTGGTGGTGAGGTTAATGACAAACTCGCCGCTTTCGCGAATCAGCTTATAAGAATAGCGGCTGGGGCGAATAGAAACATAGGTCATGGTGGGGTTGGTGCATACAATGCCTGTCCATGCTATGGTGAGCACATTGGGGTGCTCGAGCGTACCGCAGCTTACCAATGCGGGCGGTACAGGTGCAAGCAGTGTGCCGGGGTTCCATGCAAGCTTACTCATAATAGTTGCTCCTTTATCTTCAGCAATATGCTGGCGTTTTATTTTTTATGTATTTCACAATTGGTGGATGCCTTTTATTTTACTATAATAATGTCTGCTGAACAATTAGAAAATTGCATTCGTTTAGTGGGTATTAGAATGAACTTACAAATGCAAAGGAGCCGACGGCTTGAATCGGCTCCTTTTTACATGTTTGCATTGCAATATAAATACAGTTATTTTATTGCTACCAACACATACACTTCTGCATTATAGTACGCTTGATTGTTGGATGAGATGTTCATATTGGCATTTTGTACCACCACCGCCAGTTTGGCTTTGTCGTTTTCTGTGGTAAAGGTTGCCTCGTCGGTGGATAGTACCGATTTGTTTTCGTTCTTGTTAAGGTATCTTGAAAAAATCTCATCGGTACTGAACCGAATTATTTCTTCATCGCTGCTGCCCCTTAAAATGATACCATACTGGTTACCCTTTCTCTCTTTTTTCAGAGTATATTTAACCCCTGCTTTTTCAATATCACTGATTTTTGAGTTCGATGTTTCGTCTAAGTTAATAGAGGTGCGGGTAAGAACGTCGTAACCTGCTATATTAATTGGCTCCTCCGGTTTTAAATAGACGGTGACATAGCGGGTGTGTTCCGGCTGACCGTATGCCTCAAAACCAAACGTATTGTAAAAATCTTCGTAAACGTGAAAGTCTTTGGGCATATATACAACCTTGTTGGTGTATTGCATCATGCTAAGGTACTCTACAGAAGATACAATTTTCTTTTTATCTTCTTCTTTAATTGAGCTGTTGGGTATAATCGCGTTGTCTTTCAGCATGCTGTTTTGAACAAGTACATTTTTGAGCATGTTTTCTTGGCTCATCCTGCTTACGGTAAAAGCATCAACGGGTGGGATAATGGATATTGCCGAAAATGCAATCAGCATCGCCGCTAAAATGCCGTTTTTTTGTACCGGTACAACACTCATCACAACACCCGCACATGCTGAAAAAATACCAAATAAAATAACAAAGTAACGGGTATGGGTAATGCCTGTTTCTCGTAAGTTCATAATAGAAGATGCGATTTGAAAAACCACAATGGGGATGAGCACTTTAGGGAAAATGAGGCGGAACAAAGCTGCAAACTTGTTTTGCAGCCTGCTGGCTAAGATATAGACAATGATGATTGTAATGGAATAAGAGACAAGCATCGGTTCCAGCAGGTTGTTTGTCCAAAAACTGCCTTGGATGTTCAGTAAAATATACAGTAAAAGTATCACCGTAAAAATTGCCGTTAATGGGATGATAATATAAGAGATAAGAACCTCTAAAAATCTGGGGCAGAATGCCGCGCGTTCAATGATATCATCCAGTTCTGTATTTTTGGCGGCATCTCTTTTTCTAGGATAGATTGGGATGAGTGAAAGGAAAAAAAGCGGTGCAAACACAATAAAAACAATGTTTGCCGTATGGGCATAAGCCTTACTGGGGATATCAACAATGAGCAGGTCTATTGCCGAGATGATAAGGCTGCATCCGCCGAAAATTACGGCTGAATAAAAGATAGAATGGAAAAACGATTTGAACGCAGCCATAAAACTTTCGTTAAAGCTGATTTTGCTGCGGATAACAGGCAGCCATATATACGCAAAGAACAGAGCCAATAATGCCACCAAAGTGCGGATGCCTATTTCTTCACTCAGCTCGGGGGCTGCTTTGATTATCAGGTAGTAAGCCAGAGTAAGGGCAATGCCGATGCCCATGAGCAGCAAACGAGCAGAAGACTTATTAAAAAAACGCTCGTAGGCAGCCTGCAGTGCTGCACATAATACGGCACCTACTACACAAGCCAAAATCAAATTTATATAGCTTTCTCCTGTATGGATGGTAATAGTATTTATAACAGCAGCACTCAAAAAAAACGCAGCAGTCAGTGGGTAACGGGTAATAGCATGGGTGAGCCCCCGCAGTTGGTTTGATAGCATTGTCAACCGTTTCATTTGTGTTATCCTCTCCATCACTCATTATTTAGCTACAAAAACATCGATTGGTTGGCTGTTTCACTGGAACAGCCGGCAGGTAGAGTGAAACAGCTCTTACCTTATTATTCCTGTATATTTTAAAAGATATTCGCTATACCTGTTTAACTGTATTTTGGTCTAAATGCATTATATCATATTTCGCAATACCACACACCAATTTTAATCTGTTTTACATATAAAAAATGCCGCCTAAACTTTGCGCTTAAGCGGCATTGTCCACTGTATTATTGCGAAACAGACGGCAAATTGCCCAAATTGTTGCCTTCGCTGTCATCGGGGAGAGATTTTAAATATTCGTTGCCGTTCCTGCTGGATACACCCACCCCTCGTATGCCGCCTTCTTTGGCTAGCTGAACGCCCTGCTCTTTGTCTAAAATACTTCCGTCCGATAATTGATAGCCGGTTACGCGTCCGCCTTCTTTTACCAACGCTACAATCTGTTTGGCATCTGCTTTGGGTTCGGGAATATCTTGCATAGCCATCATAGGCAACTTCGAAAAATCATTTTGATGATCAGTCATCGCTTTTACCTCCTATTTTAAAGATTATTTTTCTATAATCTTTAAAATAGTTTACCAACAAAGCGTGTTAATATTCTGTTTAACACATTCGATGACAAAAGAGTGTCGCAGTTTATTAATACACACAAACACTCTTTTTTAAATAATTATTGTATTACTTCGGATGACACATGTCCGCACTGGGGCAGTTGGAGCAACTGCATCCGCAAGAGCTTTTGCCTTTCTTTTTATCTTTTATCATCTTTGTAACAATCAGTACAACTAACAGCAAAACCAATGCAGCAACAACGATTGTTGAAAGATTATTAATAATAAAGCTCATAAATCCTCCTTGTCAAAGATTAGTTGAAGCCAACCTTAAATTAAAAATACTGGGTTAGTCAAAGCTAACCCTTACAATTAAATAGCTTACCACCGCTTGCCGAGATTGTCAATAGGTACTTGATATTTCTTGATAATTTGGTTAGTTTGTGCTAATCTAAATAGGACGTTAGGAGGTGTGCGAGTTGAAAAGACAAGAATCCGCTGAGGATTATTTAGAGACTATCCTTGTGCTAAATAAAAGATTGGGAATGGTGCGTTCCATCGATATTGTGAATGAAATGGGTTTTACAAAACCCAGTGTGAGCGTTGCTATGAAGAACCTGCGTGAAAAAGGTTTGATTGAAATGGACGCGGGCGGTTTTATTACGCTGACCGCCGATGGCAAAAAAATTGCAGAATGCGTTTTTGAGCGGCATATGGTGTTAACCCAAGCACTGATTTATCTCGGAGTACCCGAAGATATTGCCAAAGAGGATGCCTGCAGAATTGAGCACGACCTCAGTGCAATAACCTTCGAAAAAATAAAGGACCATATAGATAAAGCACGTTCTTAATGATGCCTCAACTAAAACCAACCTTATTTAATTTGGTGAGGGGGAAAAGAAAATGACGGAAATGTCTCTCGTATTACCCACAATACAGCATGAGAACTTCGCCAATGACTTTAAAAAAGAGTTTTTTGAAAATGGTGAATCGGTAATCAATGGAAGTGCACTGTTTGACCAAATGGAATACAGAGCATGGCTTGAAAATACAAAAAAGAATAGCAGCCCTGCTACCGTTCAGCCAAATTGGGTAGTAGCTACCACCTTTTTTGCTGTAAGAAAAAGTGATGAGAAATTAATAGGGATGATTGACATCAGGCATAGCTTAGATAATCAATTATTAGCAGAATATGGCGGGCATATCGGGTATTCTATTCTGCCGAGTGAGCGGAGAAAAGGATATGCAACCCAAATGCTTAAATTAGGGCTGGACTATGCAAAAACGCTTAACTTGAAAAAGGTAATGTTGGGGTGTAAATCAAATAATATTGCATCGCAAAAAACCATTGTTAAATGTGGGGGGAAGTTAACGGAACAAAAAACATACGTTGACAACACGCCCGTGAATATTTATTGGATTGAATTGTAAAATGAAAAAACCGCTTTGCTGTAAACTTAAGCAGCAAAACGGTTTTTTTAATACCTGATTGTATAAATTGGGGTATGAATTTAACTTAAAAACTCACATTAGCAAAACAGGAACAGCAAAGCAAAAAAGGGGCTGTTATACTATAGTTACCGTACGGAGAAAGGGTGGTGTTGCAGATTGAATTACAGTAAAGATATGGAGCGGTGCGTAGATTATATTGAAAGCAATCTACAAAATGAAATTTCAACCCAGATGTTAGCCGATGAAATTGGATATTCTGTTTACCACTTTTGCAGAGTTTTCAGCGCCTGCAAAGGCATGCCACCAACGGAATATATACGAAAAAGACGGCTTTCACTTGCTGCGCTGGAGCTGTTTCAAAACAAAAAAATAATTGATATAGCACTGAATTATGGTTTTGAAACCGCCGGCGGGTTTGCAAAGGCGTTTCGTAAGGAATATGGCTACAGCCCTGCTCAATACGCCAAACGGATGGCAGGCTTTAACCAAGCTACAATTAAAAATAAGATTGGAGATTATATTATGAACTATGTGATTATGAAAAAGCCGGCTTTTAAGGTTGCCGGTTACGGCATACAAACCGATATATCAAGTGCAAATTACACAAAGGATATTGCTTCTTTTTGGGAGCATTACGAAGGCGAAAATTTGGAATCCAAACTATACGAAATATTAAATCCGCCAAAACATGGCGAAGTGGGCTTGTGCATTCCTGCTTCTGAAAATGGTAACGTAACCTACCTTTTGGGTGTTATTGTAGATGATTTTTCAAAAGTAACAGACGATATGATTACGGTTGAAGTTCCGCAAGCAGAGTATGCTGTATTTACAACACCGCCGGTAGATACAACAAACGACAACGAGCAAAAAGAATTTGCGCAGGTTATTAAAAGCACCTGGAAGTATATTTTTGAGCAATGGTTTATAGACAGCGGTTACGTTTACGACGAAGATAAATTGGATTTTGAGTTTTATGATGAACGCTGCCACTTTAGGCCGGATACCGTAATGGATATCTTTGTGCCGATAAAAAAGAGATTGTAACAGCTATGAGTTATGTTCTGTTTCGGTAACATTGTACAATATTTTAATTTAGAATAAACAGCACCCGCATAACACCATATTATGCGGGTGCTGTTTGTTGATTAATGTAAGGAATGGCAGAAAAAATGGGTTGTATATGCAGCTGCCCAGAGGCAGTAAAGCAAGTTATTGGTAATGTTTTAGGTCTGGCTGATAGCAGAGTAACTGATAACCATTGCAAGCGCAACGGTTAGACTTGCTGTTTACTGAAAAACATCTTGACTTTGTTACAATAACCGGATATAATGACCCAAAAGTCAAAATTGACCAATGGGTCATTTTTATATGAGGTTGTATATTGTGTCAAATGAAAAAAAGTATCAAGTTCGAAATCAGAAGATTCTTGACACAGCCGAAAAATTAATAAAACATAAAGGCTATCATCATTTCAAAATGAGCGATATTTCCGATGAACTGGAAATTGCCAAAGGTACTATCTATAACCATTACCGCTCAAAAGAAGATTTGCTTTTTGCACTAATCTACCCAAAACTGAAACATTTTCGAGATGAGTTAAGGCAAATAGTGGGTGCGAACCACTCGTTTGAAGAAACTTTTCGAATAGCCATTCGCAAAGCGATAGAGAGTGAATATCATCAATTTTTATTGCTGACATTTTCGGATGTTGCCGTTCTGTTCCAAGAAAAGAATCAAAAAGACATGGAATTAATTCAAGGTGAGATTATACAAGAGTTCAAAAACATTTTGATATTGGGGATAAATGAGGGGGTTGTTAAAGGCGATATATCGGTGGATTTTTTAAGTTACCAGATTCTTTCTGCACTGAACCCTCTGCTTCACAGTCTCCTCGTTATTGAAACAGCAAAGATGACACATGATGATTTTGTAAAACAAACCACGGAGCTTTTATTGTACGGCATCAGGAAAGGATAAGATGATGAATAATCAGGAACTATATCAAATCGCTTTTATTGCAGTTAACCATAAAAAACTAAGAAACTTGGGTACTGCGGGGCATGTAGCCTGTGCACTGGAAACGATGAACGGCAACGTTTTTACAGGGATATGCATTGACCTGCCTTGCTCTATCGGTTTATGTGCCGAGCAGTCTGCTATTGCAGAAATGGTAAAGCACAATGAAACGGCAATTAAAAAGATAATTGCTGTTTTTGAAGATGGGAGTATCCTTCCGCCTTGCGGAAGATGCAGAGAGTTTATTGCGCAGATGGACGACCAAAACAGCCAAACCAAAATTGTGTTACCTGAAATGAAAGAAGTACTGCTGCAAGATTTATTGCCCGAAAGGTGGGATAGCAAATGGAACTGAAAAAAATAAGCAATAAGGTGTTCTATTATCCCCATCAACCCGAAACCGACCGCCCGATGCTGGTCTATCTCAAAGGAGAAAAAATTGCGCTTGCCGTTGATGCCGGAAACTCGGCAGACCATGTGGACGAATTTTATAAAGCCTTAAAAGCTCAAGGGCTAAAAATGCCCGACCTCACAGTACTCACCCACTGGCATTGGGACCATACCTTTGGAATGCACCATATCCATGGATTATCTATTGCACACCGTAAAACCAACGAATTTTTGGGTAAAGAAAGAGCCATGCTGTCCGACAGTACATACGTAGATTTTGCGATAAAGAATGATGAATGCCTGTGCAGAGAATATGCAGATGGCAAAAGTATGGTTGTTGTTCCATCGGATATTCAATTTGAGGAGGAGCTTACCCTCAACCTGGGTGAGATGACAGCAAAAATTTTTCACGCAGAGTCCCCTCACTCTGAGGATACCGCATTAATTTATGTACCCGAAGAGAAAATACTTTTTTTGGGGGATGCAACAAGCGAGGACTTTTTTAATGATGGCTTTATGGACAAAGAAAAACTAGAGGCGCTAATAAAGTTGATTGAGTGTACCGACTGCCAATACTGTATTTTGAGCCATACAGAACCTCTGCCAAAGCCTGATTTATTGCATTACTTAAAATCCATATAAACACTCAAAATACATAAAATACAACGGCAAAACCCTCCATCGTCTGTGTGACAATAGAGGGTTTTGTCTTTTTAGCATGTGCTAAACTGTTAATTGCGAATATGCTTTTTGCATTCTCTCGTAAGCTTCTTTTAACAAGCTTTTGGGGCTGCCTAAATTGATTCTGAAGCATCCTTTGCCGTCAATGCCGAACTTAGTGCCCATATAAACTTCGACCTTGGCTTTTTTAATAAACCAATTACTCAGTTTTTCTTCTTCGCAACCCAACTTTTTATAAGACACCCAAAGCAGATAAGTACCTTCTCTTGGCATAATCTCAAATTCAGGAAAGTGCTTTTCAAAATACTCTCTGGTAAACGCTTCGTTTTCATTTACATAAGAGAGCATTTCCTCATACCAATCGTCGCAATGGCAATATCCTGCTTCCACAGCTACCGCTGCAAATATATTGGGGTTGTGCATTCCAAGGCGGTCGATGTCTTGTTTCATTTTATTGCGCAAAGTTTCGTTGGGAACGATAAGATAAGATACAATTACCCCGGGGATATTAAAAGTTTTGGTTAGGGATGATGCTACGATTAATCGCTCTCTTACAGATTCTTTTAACAGCAGTGAAGTTGTAAATTCTGCTTTAGGAGAGACGATATCACCATGGATTTCATCCACAAAAAGAATAAGATTATGTTTTTCGCAAAACTCTCCGATTTTATCCAATTCTTCTTTTTTCCAAACTCTGCCTACCGGATTAAACGGGCTGCAAAGGATGTACATTTTTGTTTTGCTTGTAACAGATTTCTCCAACTCATCAAAATTGATTTGATACTGTTCGCCGTCAAACACCAATGGAGAAGCAATCGGGTTCCGATCATTTTTTACGATTGCCTCGTAAAGTGAATCATAGGATGGAGTGTGAATAATAATATCGTCGCCCTTATTTGTAAAAGTTTCTACCGCAAGGCTAACAGAAATGCTTATTCTCGGGCAAAATACAATTTCTTCTTTTTTTACTGCTGCATGGTTTTTGTCTTTAAACCAGCGAATAATTCCTTTATAAAAGCCCTCATTTAGGTCTGTGTATCCATAAACGCCATGGTCCAAACATGCTTGAAATGCTTCCGTTATTGGCGCAGGTGTCTTAAAATCTAAATCTGCAACACCAAGATGAATTAAATCTTTAGCGCCATATATTGCATCCATAGTATCCCATTTTGCACAATTTGTATTTCTTCGATTAATTACTTCATCAAAACAGATTTGATTTGCCACAACCTCACCCTCTTTCTATTTTTCAACGGTTTCTTTATTCAACTCTAAATACTCGTTATAATAAGGGCTGTTTTCTTTAATTTTCATAATTCCTATTCCCGTAGCCGCTAAAATTAAAGCAAAAATAACACCAGTATAGCAAATGCATGCCCAAGGCAAATACTCCATGGTTGGTACACCCAACGTAGTTGCCATATAAACACCTGCAGCTGTCCATGGAACAATCGGCTCTACAACAGTTGCAGAATCCTCCAATGTTCTGGAAAGGTTTCTGGGTTCCAGCCCTCTTTTAATGTAGGCATTTCTAAACATTTCACCCGGAAGCAAGATAGACAATTGGCCATTTGAAGTTACAAAAACAGCTGTAATGCAGGAAAGAATAGTTGCTGCAATAAGCCCAAATGTGTTTTTAACCAGTGACATTACTTTGTTTAATACAATATCCAAAGAACCCGTTACCGACAGAGAACCGGCAAAAGCATAGGCACAGAAAGAAATGAGAACAACACCCAGCATAGAAACCATTCCCCCGCGCTCAAGCAAACGAGAAACCTCGGGTACAATGGCTGTTGGGTCAATTCCTTCGGTCTGGATCATATTCAGTTTAAAGCCATTTACCGCACTCTCGAAGCATTGCACCAAGCTGAAGTGTTGAAAAACAACTGCGTTAAACATAGCAAATACGCTGGAAAGCAACATGACAGGAATGGTAGGCTTTTTCAGTATTGCTCCGCCCAAAACAATGACGATGGGAAGTATGGTAAGCAGATTAAAATCGTAAATTTTATCTAAAGTATTTAAAATAACCCCTACATTTTCAGGGATTGCAGCCCCCAAACCAACGCCGATTTTTTGCCCTACAATTGTGTACACAATACAGCAGATAACAAAACCGGGAAGGGTTGTCCAAAACATATGCTTAACATGGTCATACAAAGTAGAACCTGCTGCAATGGGTGCAAGGTTGGTTGTGTCCGATAAGGGGGACATTTTATCGCCAAAATATGCGCCCGATACCACTGCGCCTGCAACAATGGGCAACGGTGCACCAAGGCCTGCTGCCACACCCATAAGTGCTACGCCGATTGTACCCGCAGAACCCCAAGAAGTACCTGTACATACAGAAACTACAGCGGTTACTAAAAATGCGGTTACAACTAAATAAGATGGATTAATCAATTTTAAGCCGTAATAAACCATCATTGGGATTGTGCCGCCAATTTCCCAAGTACCAATCAAAAATCCAACAATAATCAAAATAAAAATTGCCGGTAATGTTTTGGATAATTTGCCTACGATTGAATCCATGATGTTGTCCCAGCTATATCCCAAATAAACTGCAATTAAGGATGCAACTGCGGCTGATACTAACATTAACACCTCAACGCTTAGGTCGAAAATTGCATAACCAATTCCCAGTAATAAAACCATTGCAAGGATGGGTAAAATCGCCAAGAAAAAGGTGGTTTGCTTTACTTGTTTCTTATTTGTTTTCATAATGTCCTCCAAAACCTCAAACTATAATGTCTGTTTTAATTTGCGAGAATAAAATGCTTTGCAATTGAATTTGTTTTACCTTTTGGTTTTTTTGCATGCTGGTTAGTAAGTTTTATTGCTATCCTCCTCTAAACATCAGATTGTACTTCTAATTAAAAAACAGTTTTAATTAGAAGACTTAAAGCAGAAATCTCTGCATAGCAACAAATGGTTATGAAAGTGCTGCCAACTGTTTGTAGTTATCCATCAGCGTTGGATAGAGATTTTTGTATACTTCGTAAAATTGGTTATAGCGCTGCGTATTTTCGGCAATTGCCGATTGCGGCGCATTTTTTTTGACAACAGCAGCACAACCCTGCTCTACACTGGTGTAAATGCCGCAGCCAACACCCGCCAAAATAGCGGCACCTAAAGCGGCGCCTTCTCTGGATACTGTAGTTTTGACGTCGCAATCAAACACATCGGCGAGCATTTGGCGCCAAAGCGGGCTGCTTCCGCCACCGCCGCACGCTGTCATATCGCTAAGGTTGATACCCAATTCACGCAGAATCTCCACACAGTCGCGCAGCGAGTAGGTAACGCCTTCCATCACCGCACGCAGCATGTCGTATTTGGTATGCATAGCGGATAGCCCGAAAAATACGCCGCGGCAGTCCGGGTCGAGGTGGGGGGTACGTTCTCCCATCAAATAGGGCAAATAAAGCAGGCGATTGGCACCAATCGGTATCCGCTCTGCCTCTTTATCCATCAGATAATAGGGGTCTACCCCCATTCCTTTTGCTGTATCCATTTCAGCCTGACAAAAATGATCGCGGAACCATTTAAGCGACAACCCTGCCGCTTGGGTAACGCCCATAATATGCCAACAGCCCGGTACGGCACAGCAAAACGTGTGCACACGTCCTTTTGGGTCTATCGATATATTAGAAGTATGGGCATACACCACGCCTGAGGTGCCAATGGTGGTAAACGCCCTGCCGTCCTGCACAACGCCCGTGCCAACCGCTGCGGCGGCATTGTCACCGGCACCGCCTACTACGATAGTGCCTTTGACAAGCCCTGTCTGTTCAGCGGCTTGCGCATGCACTGTGCCGGTAACCTCCTGCGATTCATACACTTTTGCCAAAAGCTTTTTGTCAATTTGCAGCTTTTGCAAAACCTCATCCGACCAACAGCGGTTGGGCACATCCAAAAGCCCCATACCGCTTGCGTCCGAAACCTCGGTGGCAAACTCTCTCGTCAGCTTATATCGAATATAATCTTTGGGCAGTAAAATATGTCTGCATTTTTGATAAACCTCCGGCTCATGGTTGCGTACCCATAAAATTTTACCGGAAGTAAAACCTGTAAGCGAAGGGTTTGCTGTAATTTCAATCAGGCGTTCTGCCCCCACCCTAGTGGTAATCTCATTGCACTCTTTTGCGGTGCGCTGGTCGCACCAGATAATGGAACGGCGCAAAACGTTTCCGCTTTCGTCCAACATCACTAAGCCGTGCATCTGCCCCGAAAGCCCAATGCCTTTAATATCAGCACTGTTTACCCCGCTTTTGGCGAGTACAGTACGTACCGTTTCAACGGTGGCATTCCACCAGTCCTCCGGTTCTTGCTCTGCCCAGCCGTTTTGCGGGCTGTACAGAGGGTACTCTGCAGTGGCCGAAGCAACGACGGCTCCCTCTTTATCGAATAAAACGGTTTTCGTGCCTGAGGTGCCAATATCTAATCCAAGCAAATATTCCAAAGCGGTACCTCCTATCCCTGAAACAGGACGTTGTTCACAATACTTTCTAAATATTCTTGTCTGCCGCTTTTTGGCAGCGACGGTTCTTTTTTAAGTGAATATGCCTCCAGCTCTTGGAAGCCTATTTTGCCTGCAACAATCTCTGCACCAATCCCCGTTTGATAGCTGCTATAACGCTCTTTCACAAATTCATCCACTCTGCCGTCCGCAATCAGCTCTGCCGCTTTGCGCAAGCCAAGTGCAAAGGTATCCATTCCTGCAATATACGAATAGAAGATATCCTCCATAGTATAAGAGCCGCGGCGAGCCTTCGCGTCAAAGTTCAAACCGCCGTTTGTAAAGCCGCCGGCTTTGATCACTTCATACATACACATCATTGCATCGTAGATGTTGGTGGGGAATTGGTCGGTATCCCAGCCCAGCAGCATATCACCCTGATTGGCATCAATCGAGCCGAATGCGCCGTTAACGGCGGCAACTCTCAGCTCATGCTGGAAGGTATGCCCCGCCAGTGTTGCATGGTTCGCCTCAATGTTTATCTTGAAATCTTTATCAAGCCCATAGGTTTTTAAAAAGTTGCAGGCGGTAGCGGTGTCAAAATCGTATTGATGCTTGGTAGGTTCTTTCGGTTTTGGCTCAATGTAAAAATCGCCGGTAAAGCCAATACTTCTGCCGTATTCTACTGCCATTTTCATCAGCCTTGCCATATTGTCGAGTTCAAATTTAACATCGGTGTTCAGCAAGGTTTCGTATCCCTCGCGTCCGCCCCAAAACACATAGCCGTTACCGCCCAATTTAACGGTAATTTCCAGCGCTTTTTTAATTTTTGCAGCAGCATAGGCAAAAATATCGGCATCGGGCGATGTACCTGCTCCATGCATAAAACGGGGGTTAGAAAATGCGTTGCAGGTGCCCCACAGGCACTTTTTACCTGTTTGTTTCATTTTATCCAGTACATAGTCGGATATCTCGTCCAAACGTGCATTGCTCTCGGCAAGGGTTGCGCCCTCTGCAACCAGATCTACATCATGAAAGCAAAAATAATCAATGCTCAGTTTTTCCATCAGTTCAAATCCGGCATCTACTTTTGCTTTTGCGTGCCCCATGACGTCCTCTGCACCAAAGGTTTTGTCTGCTGTGCCAACACCAAACATATCAGCACCCTCTGCGCACAGAGTATGCCACCAAGAGAGCGCAAATTTTAAGTGTTCGCGCATTGGTTTATCCAAAATAACTTCATCGGGATTGAAATATTTGAATGCCAACATGTTCTTGCTTTTTGCACCCTCGTATGCAATTTTGGGGATACCTTTAAATAGTTCTTTCATCATAGCGCTCTCCTATATATTTTCTTTGATTTTAATGATGTTGTTGGTAAAGTATTTATCATTTTTGGGTGTAATGCCGTTGATGAGGTAATCCATCAGTATTTTAATGGGTTTATACCCTTGTTCGTACGGCTGTTGGCAAATAGTTGCCTGGATGATTTCTTCCTGCACAAGTGCACGAGTGGAAGGTGGGTCGTCAAAGCATACAATTTTCACTTTGTTTGCAAGTCCGGCTTCCTTCACTGCCCTGCATACGCCTGCAACACCCGCGGCAGTGATGTAAATCGAATCAATTTCGGGATGTGATTGGAGGGCATGCTGTGTTTGCTCGCAGGCGATTTGGTCATCGTCCAAGCACTCCACAATATCAACGATGTCTATCTCGGGTGTTTGCATTTTAACGCATTTATCAAACCCATGGATGCGCTGATTATGTCCGCTCATTTTAACGGAACCTGTAACAATCAGTGTTTTGGTGTTGCCTCCGGTAATCAGCTTGAGGATACCCGCCGCAGTTTGCCCGCTTTGAACATAATTGCACCCGACATAGCACAGACGGTTGCAGCCTGTTAAATCGGAGTTGGATGCCACTACAGGGATGCCTGAGCGCACAATTTCGTCAATTTTAACGCGCACTGCGCAATCATCTACCGTAACAACACACAAAGCATTTACTTTTTTCTGCAAAAGTCGATCCAAAGCGTCAATATGAGTTTGCACGTCGTAGCCTTTTACCTGTTCTACAATTACAGAAATTCCATAATCCGCAAAGTCTTGGCTAGCGCGGCGAAAGCCATTCAGTACCTTATCAAAATAAGGGTTATCGATAGAGGGAACCAAACAGCCGATGGTGATGGGCTTTTTGCGTGCCGCAAGCGCTTTGCCTGCACGATTGGGCTTGTAGCCCATGGTTTGTATGATTTCTTCTATCCTTTTTTGAACGTCAGGTTTTACTCTACCGCGGTTGTTCAAAACTCGGTCAACGGTTCCGCGGGAGACTCCTGCCTTATTTGCTATATCTTTAATGGTAACTGCCATTTATAAATGTACCCCCAAAAACAGATTATTTAGTAAGCGTGCACGAGCAAACTTTTATGTGCACGAGCACATTATTGGGTTGCTTATATTGTAGTGATTAACTTGAGAATTGTCAACGAATGTGCTTTTTTTTGGATACTGGCATAAAGCACACACGTTGATTTATCAAATTTAATGGTTTTGGCTCAAAAATACGCTAAGGAAGAATAACAAATCAAGCATATCTAAAAATAAAGTGTCTGTTTTTTTATAATACTTTATCAATCAAATTGTTTTGCAGTTTTAATTTTTCTAATAAATCTCTTTTTTTATTGCCATCCGTACTATTAAGAAAAATATCCTGTATGTAGTTAATATTAGTAGGGTATAAGTTAGAAAATAAAATTTTTTTATACAATTCGAATCTTATTTGAAAATCGAGATCTTTTTGGTATTCAATTTCAAGAATATTATACCAATATTCTTGAGGATTTTGCATTAGATATAATTCTGCTACAACATCTACTAATAATAAAATCCTTGTAACATTGTTGCTGATTTCTTTATTATTAGTTAATCCTTCAAGTTTATGTAATGATAGATTTCGATTAAATACTTCTAGAAAATTATTAGTTTCACATTTTTTGAAACTAATATAAAACACTTCTTGCAATATAAATTTTAGATACTCCAAATATGACTCAGGAATGAATCGCCTATCTTTTGGAAAGCACTCATTTTTAATTAAGGAATTAAAATATTCTAAATTTTTATCTATAATCTTACTCATTTTTTCAATAGTTAAGTCAGGAGTTTCCATTCCCCATTTTCTAAACAAAGCTTCTACCAATGGTAGTAAACTAAGATATGCACATATTGCGTTTTTATTATAAACATCATAGGTAGCATACTCTATAACGTGCAGAAAAGGAGTAAATATATTTGCTTTTAAAAATCTATATTCCATTTGATATGCTCTTTGCCAAGGTAACTTTACCATTTGAGTAATTTTATTTACGATTGGTATATTATTTTTCACATCATTATATAACTCATTAACTAAAATTCCATTTATGCATTGATAAGGGGGAAGACATAAAAAATCCTTTTTTAAGCATTTGTTAATCTCTCTAATTTTATATTCTAAAGTATTAGACATATACTTACCCTCAACTCCGCACCAATTTATTAAATAGTTAAAAATTGTTCTACAATTTAATTTATAACATGCTTTTATAAATCAATTATAAACGAAGAACCTCTCAACACATATTATATGTGTTGAGAGGCTTGATTGGCGGAGAGTTAGGGATTCGAACCCTAGGTTCCTTGCGGAACACAACATTTCGAGTGTTGCACCTTCGACCACTCGGACAACTCTCCAGATATAAAGTTTTAGAAAAGCGATTGAAACGGTGCGGAACAACGGGTTGCTGTGCCGCACCATTTGTTTTTTAGTTATGCAAGAATTACTGAACAAGCAGCAATTCACAATACAACGCATATTAGTATAGCAAATTTTCGCATAAACTGCAAGTGCTATTTTATAGAATAAATCAGGCGGATTATAGATTTGGGCGAATGGGGTTGGGGTTGGCTGTAATAGCAACCGATGAACTGGGGTTACTAACCAGTTTTGCCATAACCACAAAGCGTTGGCGGTTGCTGGGCCCAAACCGCCTGGTACAAGTAGAAAGAGTGATGATTTTATCACCGGAAGAAACAGGCACATCGTAGATGTGCTCGCTGCGTGCTTTGGCCCCATCAATAATCCATTGGCCGCCTGCCGAGGAGATATAGTTAAAATCAATATCGGTATAAAAAGCAGCAAAAATCTGCCATGCCATTTCTTCGCTGCCGGTAGAAAACCAAAGGTAAGGATGGCTCTTCGCAAACGACAAATGCTGAAATGCCGTAAGTTGCGCAAAATGAGTATCGGAGGGCGAACCGATACGCGGAACTTCACCGTAATTCGTCCAGTTGTGCCCATAGATAACAGTATTGGGTGAAAGTGTGCTGCTGCCGCCGTTCATGCTGCAGCTGCTGTCTGCCCAAATAACACCTTGTTTGCTGTAGTTTTTATCCATTCCCTTTTCGGTGTAATAATTGGTGTAGGGCCCCTGCACTACGGGGTAGTTGATGTTTGTACCGGGAATTTTCAACCAGCCCTTGGTGTCACTGTTGACTGTTTTCCAATAGTTGATATTGCTGAACCCTGAGCCACCCATAGAAACAGGCGCAGTGGACGCAGATACAGTGGGAACTGTTTTATGCAATTCTTCCAGCAGAGGATGGGTGGAAACCCCTTTGCTGACACCCAGATAGTTTATTACCAGGGCATCTTCCGAGTAACAGGGCATAACGTCTGTTGCAGAAAGTGAAACGGTTTGTGCAACTACAGCCGCCTCAGAAGATTCGGTTGTACTGGGCGCGGCCTGCACAACTACAGGTTGTTGTGTGAGTTTGGCAAGAAGCTTGGTTACTCCCAAACCGCACACAATGACAACTGCAAATAAAACCGACATCCTAAAAATCGCTTTTGGCGGAATGCGGGTTCTTCTTTTGCGGCTTACTCTGCGGCGGCCTCTCGGACGAAATTCAGATGTATTACGTCTGGGTGCATGATTGGGTGACATCTCGGGTACCTCCTGCCATACAAGTGTACTAATCAAACTGTATGATGATATTGGTTTATTATACCATACACATGCAAGTATTGGCAATTATTTTTCCCGAAAAATCCTAAAGAATACATATCAAAAGGCACAAACATGCTACTGCATATTTGTGCCTTTTTGCTCTGATAGCGGATGAATTCCGCTGTTACTCTAAGACATAAACGTTAACGTTTTTAACACCGTTAAGCTGGCTTTCACGGTAGGATTCGTAATACAGGTCAACGTCTATAATGCCTTTCATCAATGCAACTCCTGTATCGGATGCAATTGCATAACCGTATACAAAGCTTCCGTCAGCCGAAGTAATATACAACTTGGAATTATACGGAATAACATTGGGGTTTACGGCAACATGCCCGTAGAACAAGTCGTTGCCGGATGCGCCGTATGCACCGTTACCGGCGCTGTATGCGGTTGCGCGTGCACCCTTTATTACTTTTTTGTATTTGGTGGGTGCGTTGTTTACAATGCTGTAGCCAAAGTTCAAATCGGATACCGGTACTTTTGCACCGACCAGTGCCACCTGTGTAACAGGGCGTACGGTAATGTTTTCGGCAATGAGGGTAGATTCTTCCACAACCCCGTCAATGGTGCGCTCCGAGTAAGTTTTCACCAGTTTGCCGTTCCTCCCGCTTTGCAGTATCTCACTGCGCCCGGGGCGGAGCAAAGGGGTTCGTTTTTCTACACGCTCAAAGGGGATGTCCTCTTCCACCTCAGTATTGCGGTATTTGACGCGATTGATGACAACTTTGTCTCCTTCTTTCACAAAGGTAGACAGCGGGATGTTGATGATATCTTCATTGTTCATCTCTACACCCGCGAGCTTCATTGCATCGCGCACTGTTCCGTTTACCATCGAAACAGCTTTGGTTCTGCCATCTGCCGTAATGCTGACGGGAAATGCTCTTTTGATGTATACCTCCGCAACATTATCTTTGAAGCCTTTAAACTCGATCATGTCGACAGGTTTTGTGGTTATGCCTTGGTTTACAAGTATTTGGTTGATATCGTCCTCAGCGGTATGAACGAGGATGGTTTGGTCTTGCTTGTCATCATGAATATAAACTGTATTGATGGTGGCCGATGTTGCATAAACAGTCATCGACAGCAGTGCTGCAAGAAGTCCCACTGCAAAGATACGTGATTTAAAAAAATTCAATACAGAGAATACCCATTTTAAAATGGTTCTCATACAAATCTCCTTTGGTTTTAATTCTCAAGACAGTTTCCGTTTAAAAGCAAATTTGTTACAAACGAAAAAAGCTTAACCTGCAAAATATGCATTTGGAATTAAGTTCCTTGAGTGTATTTTTACCAGAGCAGTTGTCATTATATTCAATGAAAATCAGATTGTCAACTTTTTGTAAACTTAAAAAAGCGCATGGATAGGCGGTTTTTAGAGAAAAAGAGCGCGATTTATAAGGAAATAGCAACAAAAATGAATATAATTGAACCAATAATTCATCATAATAAACAAAATTTATGGGCGCGGTTTGTTCACATAATGCACAACATAAGTCGACAAACTCGACATTTTTTTGATGTGAACGACAATGTTTTTGGAAATCAATTGGAAATGGTTACAATACGGTAAGATGGTAAAAAGATTATTCTTGCTGCAAAATCATTAAAACGCAAAAGAAAAAGGGTAACAGACATGGTGTCTGTTACCCTTGGTTGTCTCGTAAGTGGCATATCCATTTCCCAAAATATGAGAAATAAATAATTATCTCTTGGAGAACTGAGGAGCGCGACGAGCTGCTTTGAGTCCGTACTTTTTACGCTCTTTCATACGAGGATCACGAGTTAAGAAGCCTGCTTTTTTCAGGATAGGTCTTACCTCATCACCTGTCTGAAGCAGTGCACGGGAAAGACCGTGGCGGATAGCACCTGCCTGGCCTGTAACGCCGCCGCCTGCAACAGTGGTTTCAATATCGTATTTGCCCATTGCATCAAGCAAAGCAAGAGGCTGACGAACGATGAGTTTCAGTGTATCGAGACCAAAGTAATCGTCAATATCTCTGCCGTTGATTTTGATGGAGCCTGTACCGTTCGGGTAGACTCTTACACGAGCAACGGAATGTTTTCTTCTGCCGGTGCCGTAAAAATATGGTTTAGAATCGTACATAGTATTGCCTCCTCCTTATTATAATGTCCACGCTTCGGGTTTTTGCGCGGCATGCTCATGTGCAGAACCTTTGTAAATTCTGCAACGGGTAAGCTGTGTGCGACCCAGCGCGGTGTCGGGAACCATGCCTTTAACAGCTAACATCATAGCTTTTTCGGGGTTCTCAGCCATCAATTTGGAGTATTTTACTTCTCTCAAACCGCCTACCCAGCCGGTGTGACGGTAGTAAACCTTTTGCTCTAATTTTTTACCAGTCAAAACAGCCTCAGCAGCGTTGATGATGATAACATGATCACCGCAATCAGCATGAGGAGCAAAGGTTACTTTGTGTTTGCCGCGCAGCAGATGCGCAGCGGTTGCAGCGGTGTGACCCAGGGGTTTGCCCGCAGCATCAAGCACATACCATTTACGACTTGCAGCGTCGGGTTTTGGCATATAAGTTGACATAAATTCTACCTCCTAGAAATAATCCTTTAAGTTTTTATCAGTGTCCGCCCATCGCCTGCGCTCGCGGCTCGGGCGTGGAACAACAAGGTACATTATAGTATGGACAGAGGTGATTGTCAATACTTTTCGCTAAATTTTTAATATACAATCTGTAATCTCTCGTTATCTCACGTTTTTGGGCTTAATCTCTTCTATACTTCCTCGCCGTTTCAAAAATATGCACTTGATATTCCTATCAAATCACTGTAGAATAAATACAGCAAAAACACGAAAAATCCTACTTATACATGAAACGGAGCATTTAATATGCAAAAAATGATTGGATATATGAGAAAAGCAATTACCGATTACCATATGCTTGAAAACGGCGACAGTGTTGCGGTGGGTGTTTCGGGCGGTAAAGATTCGGTCACCCTGCTGTGCGGGCTTGCAAAACTGCGAAGCATTTTGGGTATCGACTATAAAGTGGTGGCAATTACATTAGACCCCGGCTTTGGTGGTGAACAAACAGATTATTCCCCCATTCAAAAACTTTGCAATGAATTGGATGTGCCTTACATTATAAAGAGGACGCAAATCGGTGAGGTTGTGTTTGATATTCGTAAGGAGGAAAACCCTTGCAGCCTGTGCGCCAGAATGCGCCGCGGTGCGCTGCACGATGCTGCGATTGAGGCGGGCTGTAACAAGGTGGCGTTGGGGCACCATTACGACGATGCAATCGAAACATTTATGATGAACCTGTTTAACGAGGGCAGGGTGGGGTGTTTTCAGCCGGTAACCTATCTTTCGCGCAAAAACATTACGATGATTCGTCCGATGGTTTATGCCCCCGAAAAGGACATAAAAAGCGCAGTGAACCGCTGTGAATTGCCTGTGGTAAAAAGCAAGTGCCCTGCCGACGGCGTTACCGAGCGCACCCGTATGAAAGAATATCTTGTTAATTTAGACCATGAGCACCGCGGAATTAAAAAGCGCATTTTCGGCGCCATGGTGCGCGGGCATGTTTCGGGTTGGTAAGCAGAACACGGATATTAACATTTGTCTATACCAAAAATAAAGCGGGATGCTTTTAAGCATCCCGCTTTATTTTATTTCTTGCTCTAAATGCTCTAAATTATCAAATTCAGCACTGGTGAAAAACTCGCCCAATGTTATCTCCAAACCATCGCAAATTTTTTTAATCGTAGTGATTCGCACATCTTTTCTGGTGGGATCCATTAAACTGTACACCGTAGACGGGGTAAGCCCGCAAAGGTTAGATAATTCATTTATTTTAGACGATAAGCACCGATATTACGATGTCATGTGTTATTACCATTGTTTTTTTCTTCAAATTCGAGTACATCTGAAACATTACATTTTAGCACGCAACAAACACGAGCCAAGATATCCAAATCAAGCTTTTCTAAAGTTCCTGCATAAAGTCGGTCGGCAACTTCAAAACGAGCACCTATCAAAGTAGCAAGACGATTTCGCGTAATTCCACGGCTGTCCATAACCTCTTTAAACTTTAAACGTATTCTGCCGTAATCTTTTATAGTAATCAATCCATCAACAATATCCACATAAACACCTCAAGTACATACTATCTGTATAGTAGAGTATTGACAATTCCGTTATAAATAGTTACTATGTATATAGTATAAAATGTGAAGGGAGCATTAAAATGCCTGACTATCAAAAAATGTATCATGTATTGTTTAACCAAATAACCAATACCATTGAGGATTTGCAACGGGTACAACAGCAAACAGAGGAACTTTACGTCTGTGCCCAAGAGCTTGCCCCATCATTGCCGACGGAGCAGGATGTTCGGTAAGGATTGCAGCAAAACTCAACAAAAAGCAAGAAGAAAGCCATCTAACGCATGCAGATGGCTTTCTTTTTTCTGATTATTTCAAAATTTTCTGTAAAAATATAGTAAATATAGTATAATAAGAGATATTACAATGTAAAGCACGGTTAGTAAACAATAATTTGAATTCGAGGTGTTATGTTATGCGACAGACCATATCCAAAGTATTCACGCTTACTTTAGCATTGGTATTGTTCCTCTCCGTGGCTGCTTGCGGTTCAAAGGCAGAAAGTGAGCAGACAATATCGCAAAGTGAACAGTCTCCATCACAAAGCGAGCAGTTATCTTCCGATGATTCAATTGAACCAAGTGAGCCAAATACCGATAAAAGCAGTTTGTCGAGCAGTCAACCTGTTGTATTGTCGAGTGAAAGCGCCTCATCCTCAACAGAAACAGAAATGGACGAACAAGAGAGCATCCAATACGATTTTTACAGTTGGAACCCTGCGGATTACACCTATCATCGTATGAATTACCGTGATGACAGCGAAAAACTGCGCACTTTGCTGTTAAGCCTAAAGCAAGATGAAACTGCGGTACCCGATAAAAACAGCAAAGAGAAGCTTGGTTTTTTGGTATATATGGAAGATGGCTCGAAAAGCACCTATTACATTACCCCCACGCAGCTATATGATAAAGACGAGCATGCGCTGAAAGCAACTGCCGAGCAATGCCAAAAGCTGTACGATGCCGCAAAACAATGCAACATTAAATATAAAGGCATACCACAGTGGCTTGTTTATATGAGTTTGGAACGCATTACAGAAGTTCGCTTTAAAAGGGCGGCTCAAGATAATGTAGATGAGGATATTTCTTTTGTTACAAAAGATAAAGATGCAATTGAAAGTATATGGCGGGTACTGCGTAATGTTAAAGTAGAGCCCGGATGTACCAAACGTGCTGAATTTAATTTTGATGCGCTTGCAGATTTAATGACGATGAGTTTAACGTTTGATTCGGGAGTTACTTACGATATATTTTTGCAGGGAAAAGCTCTCGGAATTAAATCCAGCGATATAGGTTATACCCTAAGCTACACGGTTCTTTTTGAACAAGATAAGCTGAGAACCGTTGCAGAAGATATCCATTGTAAACTCACCAACACTGCCCCCAGTAAGGAAAAAGACAACCCCGATACTGGCAAACCTGTTATTTACCTATACCCAACTACTAAAACCGATGTTGCCGTAAAACTTAATTTTGGCGGAGAATTATGGTACACCTACCCTGCCTATAACAACGGTTGGCATGTCACCGCCTACCCCGATGGAAGGTTGATAAACAAAGCGGATGGAACAGAACATTTTTATCTGTTTTGGGATGGAAACTCGGATACCAAATGGCGTTTTGATGAGGGATTTTGCGTAGCAGGCAGCGAATTGGAAGCCTTTTTACGTGAAAAACTTGCTTTTATGGGGCTTACTCCGCGCGAATACAACGATTTTATAACATTTTGGGTACCCAAGTTACAGGGTAATGCGTATAACCTAATTACCTTTTCCACCACACAATACGAACAGTTTGCGCCGCTTACGGTTACCCCAAAACCCGATTCGGTTCTGCGTGTGCACATGGTATACAAAGCACTCGAGCATCCTGTTTCTATCCCAGAGCAAAAGCTGACAGCTTTTGAGCGCAAAGGTTTTACGCTTGTAGAGTGGGGCGGTTCACGCGCATAGAAAAAGCGGGCATCATTTGATGTCCGCTTTTTTATAATCTTCTCGTATAAATTCTGCAACTGCATCGTTGTAATTGTACCCGATAACCGCGGTTGCTGCCTGTTTTGCTGCATCCACGGCATTTGCAACAGCATAGCTGCGGTCGGCAGTGTGCATCATGTCTACATCGTTGTAGTTATCGCCAAAGCAAACCGCCTCACTGGCACCGCTATACTGTTTGAGGTAACGCAGTGCGCTTGCCTTGCTTGCGCTTGCGTCAAATATTTCTAAAAACCAAATGCCCTCCACAAAGTCTTTATACATTAATATGTTAAGCCCTTGGGTAACCGTTTTAAGTTCGTCGCAGATGGGCAAAAGCTGTTCGTATGTACCGGTCATGCTAAAAAAGATGACATCCCGTACGCCGAGCAGAGACTGAAAGGTGTCTACCATCTCGAACTTTTTCAGCCCGCTGGATTTGCGCTCGTCACAAAACTTCTGTTGAAATTGGGTTGAAAAGCATTTGTAGTTGGCATAAAGCTGGTTTTGTGCAAACGTGAATACGTAGGCAGTCTGCCCGTATTTGTCCATCACATCCATTACCGTTGCAGCGTTTACGTTATCTATTGCAATATGGTGCGTATAAGTGTGAGTATGAGTATCAAACATCAGTACGCCGTTCATTAAAGCAACGGGCAGATGAAAGTGAATGTCGCTTAGCTTTTCCATAGCCGATGCAGCCGAGCGGGCGGTGGCAACGCTGAACAGCGCACCTTGGTCTATCAATTGGTTGATAATTTTTGCCGAATGCTCGGACACTGCGGATTGCTTATTTAAGAGGGTGCCGTCTAAATCGGTGATGTATAGGGTGCTCATAAAGTAAATTCCTTTAGCGTTAAATCCAAAGCCTTTTGCTCAAGGGTACTGTCAATTTCACGGTAGTCATCCACTGCAAGGCGTTGCAAAATTGTATTCAACAGGTGCGGGTTTTTCACCAAAACGGGGCCAAGCTGCCATGTGCCAAAGTAGTTGTTCAGCAGGTTGCCCTCGTGTGCTGCTTCGGTTTCGTTGTCGCCCGCGCCGGTGTGTACATCAAACAGAAAATCGCCGGTGTTGCCGTCGATATGGGCGGTGCGGTTGATAAACCCGTAGCCGTTGGTATCGGGCGCAAATACAGGGCTTGCAACCACATCGCTGATAAACACATTGCCTGTTTCGCGTGCGGTATAATCAAACAAACCTATGCCTTGATAGGCTGCGCCGTCATATCCGGTAAAGCTTTTGCCAAACAGCAGGCGCGCATTGCCTGTTACGAGGAACACCACGCCGCTTTCTATTGCTTGTTTTGCCTGTTCGGCATACTTATAAAAGTGCTCGCTTGCCTTTGCAAGGTTCTTTGCCTTTCCGGGCCCGATATAAATCATATGATAAAGAGAAAAATCAAGGTTATCGCCAATGCTCAAACGGCTTACTTTTGTTTGGATTTCCATTTTGTTCAGACGGTCGCAGATAATAGTCAGGTTGCCGCTGTCGCCGTAGAGGTCCAGCAAGTCATCGTAAAGCCACAGGATATTGACACTGTTCATTTGCTGATTACCTCCAAAATAGAATTTGCGTCGTAAAGCTCGGTTAAAATACAGATGCTGCCCTTGGTTTCATCAACCACAGGCTTGATATTTGTCACTTCACGCTCAACCTTAATAGCCTCATCGGCAAAGCCGGCAAGCTTTAAGCGCACGGCAAGGTCGTAAGCGCGCGGGCCGGTACATACCACAGAGTGCACTTTGCCCAGCAGGCGTTCAAAGCTGATATCATAAAGCCATGTGGTGTCGCGATGGCCGGTGTGGTTGATGTTGTTTACCAGTGCCACCACGGTTTTTTCACCCGGCAGCTCTAATACATAGCTGATGGACTGGTCGAACGATACAGGGTTTTGGTTTTTGGACAGAATCATAATGGCGGTTCTGTCGCCCACTTTAAATTCATCGTAACGCTGTTTCATTACACGAAAACGCGAAACTGACGCACATACTTTATTGATATCCAACCCCATTTCGCAGCATGCAGCCACAGCGGCTGTCATATTCAAAAGGTTAAACGGCGGGCGGTAATCGGTGCACACCGAAATGCCGTTTATCTTGAATTCGCCGCTTGCAAAATCTACGTTTGTGGCAAAATATTTAGCCTCAGGGGTTTGGTAACCGCACGCAAGGCAAGTAAACTGCCCGATGTGATTGTAATGAAAAAAGTCATAACGCATTCTGCCAAAACATTTGGGGCAAACTTTTGCGTCGTGGGTGATGTTGGGGCAGTCAAAGGTAGATTGCGGGGTTCTGTCCATCCCATAGTAAACGCGCTCGTTTTGGGGCGCGAGGTTGCCGCTGATCGGGTCGTTCGCGTTGAGTATCAGCTTTACCGAGGGCTTAATTGCTTCGTGCAGTTTTTCGATGATGACATCGATGTTGCCGTTGCGGGTAAGCTGGTCGCGGAACAAATTGGTACACAAAAGATAATCGGGTGAAAAAAACTTAAAAATAAGGCGGGAGAAACGCTCATCCACCTCAAGCACGACAAAGTCTTCAGATATAACACCGCCAAAGCTCGATGCAGTAAGCAAAGTGGTTGCCACACCGCCTGTGAGGTTGCTGCCTTTTGCGTTGTTGGCAACCTTGTAGCCTTGGTCGGTGAGGATGTGTGCCAGCATATTGGCTGTGGTTGTTTTGCCGTTGCTGCCCGTAACGGCTATCACCTTGCCTTTAAACTGAAATCTGCCCATCATATCGGGGCAAATTTTCATTGCAAATTCGCCGGGGAGATTGGTAGCTTTGCCCACATATTTGCCTAGGAAATGTATCAGCTTGCCAACCAGTAAAGCCAGTTTGAATCTCATAGTATGTCCACTCCGAATCAGGCGGAGAAAGCTTGTCTCCGTCCGTAATTTATACCGTTTATTATAGCACATTATGGGCATGCACAAAAGCTTGAAAGGTAAAATTCACAAAAATGTAACTGTATCATTTATTTTGTCGATAAAATAGAGTTTGGTTTTGTCAAAATTATTTTGTATCAATAATTGGTTCTATAACAAAAAGCAGAAAGCGAATAGCTCTCTGCTTTTTTAACCTAGCAAAATTATTCATTATTTTGTAAATGCAACAAAACCGCATTCGGTAGGATGATCGATAATACAAGCCTTGCGGTATTTCAGCAGCATCAGCGCAATGGTTGTGTCACCGCCGGCGGCAAGGATGTTAAACAAACTGAGCGTAAGTAACAGGAGATTGCCTCGAACATACGCAACGCCGAACCATACAATGCCCAAGATGAAAAACGGCATCAGCCCGCCCAGCAAATAGCTTTTAAAATTCAGCGGTTCTTTGCAGGTGCAATAAGGGGTGAGTGAGCGCCACATAAAGCCTAAGTGGATGCTTTTCCAACCATCTTTGCAAAAAAGCGCCCATGTTAAGCCGTGCAGCAGTTCATGCACAAATATGCAGATTAATGAAATTGTCAAAAAAACCAAAGGTGCCCATATGGTAAATGTAAAACTGGTTACCTTCCATTTTAGCATATATAAAAAGAAGCAAACAAATGCAACAGGGCCTGCCGTAACTAAAGCCATAACATTTGCTTTTAGCACCGAAATGGTTTTGTTGTGTTTAGTATAACCTTGCAGCAGCATTTCGTTGCATACCTTATTATATTGCTCGATTCTAATTTGTTCTTCGCGATTTTTTTGTTTTGACATATGGAATACCTTTTCTTTACTAAAAATTGAATTAAAATTACGCTGCATTGCAAAGTTTTCAACATAGTGCAGTGCTCTTTGTTGAAAACTAAAGCAGCGAGTGGATAATTGCCTTTGCGGCATCTTTAGGGGTGTGCTGGTTAAAAACCTCAATATTGCAGATGTTTCGATATACAGGCAAACGTTGATTGTACAATTCTTCCAGTTCATCACGGGTGCACCTTTGCACAATCGGGCGGTCGCTGTTTTTAATGCGGTCGTAACAAAGGTGAAATTCGCTGTTCACAAACACAATTGTGCCGCTTTGCTGTGCAAGCTGCACATTGCGCTCGCGCATCAATGCACCGCCGCCGGTTGCAAGTACCTGCCCTTCTCCCCTGCACAGCTCGGCAAGCACTTTTGTCTCCAATTCTCGAAAGCCTTCTTCCCCTCGTTCTGCAAATATCTCAGGGATAGACATACCGGTTACAAACTCAATTCGCTCGTCCATATCTACAAAATCGTAGAAGATACGCGATGCAAGCTCTTTGCCCACCGTTGTTTTACCGCAGCCCATAAAGCCGCAGAGGATAATGTTTTTTCGCTGCATGGTTAATCCTCCAGCCAAAGGCACTTACTGTGCACTGAATTTTTTATCAACCGTTTGAGCCATCTCGTTGATAAGCGCATGAATATCATTTGCGTCATAATCTGCGTTATCCCAAATTTGATGAGCCTTTACCGCCTGCCATACCAGCATTGCCATGCCGCCCGCAACTTTGCACCCTGCCTTTTTGGCTTCGTGCATCAGTTTGGTAACGGTAGGGTTGTAGACAGAGTCGAACACATATTCGCATTGGGGAAGCAGGGCGGCATCAACCGCCATCGTGTCTACTTTAGGGTACATGCCTGCAGGAGTGGCATTGATCAGCAGATGATAGCTCTCGCTTTGCAAATGCAGTTTGGCAATATCTGCAATACGCACCTGTGCGTTGGGGTTTTGCGCCCGGATATCGGACTGTACGCGCCGGGCAAGTTCTATTCCGCTTTCGCGCACTGCAATGGTAACCTGTGCGCCGCAGAGTGCCGACTCAATGGCGAACATTCTGCCCACACCCCCTGCACCAAGTACACACACACTGCCTGAAAGGGATGCCCCCATTTGCTCAATCGATTTGCGAAAACCATAGCAATCGGTGTTGTAGCCAATGTATTTACTGCCGCAGCTTACCACATTCAGTGCCTTGTAACGTTTTGCGGTTTCATCCAGTTCATCCATGTACGCCAAAAGCTCTACCTTATGGGGGATGGTAACATTAAACCCCGCAAGGGCTTTGAGCATAGGCATTTTAGTCTCCAGCTCTTCGGGTGGGATTTCGTAAATATCGTAGTCACCGTCGTGTCCGCTCAATTCAAACAATCTTTTATGGATGGGCGGCGACATGGTATGCCCCAGAGGGTAACCGAGAATGCCGAATTTTTTTGTCATGATATCTGCTCCAATCTGTAAGCACTGGTACTACTGGCAATTAAGAACCCTCCATAATAATATTACAACAGTTCAAAAGCTTTTTCCAGTGCTTTGGGGCTGTCAATATTTGCTGCGGTACACCCTTTTATTGTCTTTTTCACCAAGCCTGTCAATACTTTGCTTGGTCCAAGCTCCAGATAGGTGCTTATTCCCGCCGCCTGCATCGCGTTTAGTTCATCCACAAAGCGTACGGGCGAAACCATTTGTTTTGCCAAATAATCGGGCAGGTTCGAAAAATCGGTACTTTCGCTGCCGGTTACATTGCAGAAAAATCTTGCCGAAGGGGTATGGTTATAGTCTAGCGTAAGCAAGCTTTCGCGCATGCGGTCGGCGGCATCTTTGAGCTTTTCGGTGTGGAACGGTACTTTTACGCCAAGCTGAATTGCCTTTGCGCCCTGCGCCTGTAAAAGCTCTGCAGCGGCTGCAGCGGCACTTGCATCACCCGAAATAACGGTTTGAGCGGGCGAATTGTAGTTGACGGCAAGCACAAAGCCGCCTGTTTTGGCGCATGCGGCTTCTACTGCGGCAGCATCGCACCCCAAGATAGCGTACATTGCACCGTTTAAGCTGCGCCCTGTCTCCTCCATATACTGCGAACGCCATTTCAGTGCGGTAAAGCCTTGTTCAAGGCTGAACACACCGCAAGCGGTAAGTGCCGCCATCTCGCCCAAAGAATGCCCCGCAAATGCCGCGGGTTGCGGCAACCTGGTTTTTACAACTTCGTATACACCCATCGACATGGCATAGATAAGGCGGTGAGATATTGCCGTACCGCTGATTTCTTCCATCGTGCCTTCGAACGACATTTTGGGTACATCAAAACCGAACATGTCGCTTGCGCATTCGTAAATGCGGCGGAACTCAGGGTATTGTGCGTACATCTCTTTGCCCATTCCGACAGATTGCGAGCCGGTACCACTGAATAAAAATGCTATATTGTTCATATTGTTTGTCCTTTCATCGGGTTTAAACAATTGGTAAATTGCTTCCATTAAGGATTGTTGCACATTTTTCACAAAAAATTTATTGACAGCCAGGCGATTAAAAGTTATTATCTAAAATAGATAAAGTGAAACAACTGTTACAAATTATTTGGTAATAGAATATCACTTTTAAAAGAATTTATCAAGGGGGAAGCGAATTGAAGGGAATTAAGATTGTTGCTACCGGCAAGTATCTGCCCCGAAATATTGTAAGTAACAATGACTTCTCGGAGATTGTAGAGACCTCCGACGAGTGGATCAGCCAAAGAACGGGTATGAAAAACCGCCACCTTACCAGCGGCGAACCAACATGGCTGATGGGTGCGTTGGCGGCGAAAGATGCACTTGCCAGCGGCGGAATTGACCCGAAGGAAATCGACCTTATTTTGATGACGTCGGTTACAGCAGATTATATGACGCCCTCTGCCGCTTGTATTATACAGGCAAACATTGGTGCCCAAAACGCCATTTGCATGGATGTGAATGCGGCTTGTTCGGGCTTTGTGTATGCACTGGATATGGCGCGGCGTTACCTTAATTTTGAAGACATCCGCCGTGTGCTGATTGTTTCGAGCGAAACGCTATCGAAAATCACCGATTACACCGACCGTGCCTCTTGCGTGCTGTTTGGTGATGCGGCAGGTGCCTGTGTGGTAGAAGCGGCAGATTCGATGTTTAGTTCCGACCTTGGGGCAGACGGTACCAAAGCACAGCTTTTGTACTGCAAAAACCCGTTAAAGATGAACAACCCGTTTATGAAACCTGAGTTGGTTCCCGAATACGAAGAGATCATCCACGCCGAAACAGATTATTTATATATGGACGGACGTGAAGTATACAAATTTGCGATAAAGGCAATGCCCAAGGCGATTGAAGCGGCGTGCCAAAAGGCAGGCATTCAGGTGCAGGACATCGACCTTATCATTCCGCATCAGGCGAACATCCGCATTGTGGAGACTGCTGCAAAAACACTAGGCGTACCCATGGAAAAGATGTATGTAAACCTCGAAAAGTACGGCAACACCTCCAGCGCATGCATCCCCATGTGCTTGGATGAAATCAGCAAAAACGGTTTGCTCAAACGCGGTCAAACCGTTGCAGTGGTGGGTTTTGGCGCGGGCGTTACCTATGCGGCGGCAGTGTTTAAATGGTAGCGGGCAACGCCCGCTTGTGAGCCGGAGACAGGTTAGCGGAAAAGGCAAGGTTGTAAATCACGAAGCCTTGGGGCACGATACCAAACAACAATCCATCAAATATGCAGTAGAGAGGATACGGACGAATGATTGTAGAACCAAAGGTAAGAGGTTTCATCTGCACCACCGCTCATGCAGCGGGTTGCAGAGAAAATGTGAAAAGGCAGATAGATTATGTAAAGTCACAGCCCAAAGTGGATGGTGCAAAAAAAGTGCTGGTCATCGGTGCATCTACCGGATATGGTCTTGCGTCCCGCATCAGTGCGGCATTTGGCTGCGGGGCAGCTACCATCGGCATTATTTTTGATAAAGAGGCAAACGGAAATCGAACCGCAAGTGCAGGCTGGTACAACACTGCAGCGTTCGAAGAGTTTGCACAGCAGGATGGTATTTATGCAAAAACTATCAACGGCGATGCTTTTTCGCAAGAGATAAAAGACAAGACCATTGCACTGATAAAGAAAGACCTCGGCAAAGTGGACCTGATTGTGTACAGCCTTGCATCCCCGCGCAGAACCGATACAGACGGCACGGTTTACTCTTCGGTGCTTAAAACCACAGGTGCGCCGTACACCAACAAAACCATCGATCTGCGCACCAACATGATTTCTGAAATCACCATCCCAAGTGCCACGGAAGAAGAAATTGCAGCAACGGTAAAAGTAATGGGCGGTGAGGACTGGAAAGACTGGATAACAGCGCTCAAAGCGGCAGATGTGATTGAGGACGGCGCAATGACGGTTGCCTATTCGTATATCGGGCCCGCACTTACCCACCCAATGTACCTTAACGGTTCTATTGGTATGGCGAAAAAGCACCTTTATAAAACCGCCGATGGAATTAACAGCCAGATTGCCGGCGTAAAAGCTTATGTTTCGGTGAACAAGGCATTGGTAACACAATCCAGTTCTGCAATTCCGGTGGTTCCGCTGTACATTTCCATCTTGTATAAGGTGATGAAAGCAAAGGGCACCCATGAAGGATGTATTGAGCAGATGTATCGCCTGCTGCATGAAAGGCTTTATGCACCACAGCTTGCGGTAGACGAACAGGGGCTTATCCGCATTGATGATTGGGAGATGCGCCAGGATGTGCAGGATGAAGTAACCGTATTGTGGCAGAGTATCTGCGACGAAAATGTTAAATTACATGCCGATATTGACGGCTACTGGGAAGATTTTTATCAGATGTTCGGTTTTCACTTCCCGAACATCTGTTACAGCGATGAGATTGAAATCGATGTGAAAATCCCCAGCATAAACGAGTGATTGAATACTATAACAAGGGGTGTCTGTAATGGCTAGAACAGCATTGATAACCGGTTCTGCAACCGGTATTGGCAAGGCAGTTGCTTTAAAGCTTGCCTCGCAGGGCTACAACATTGCGGTAAATTCGCTTAACGAATCAGGCGAACAAACCGCGAAAGAATGCAGAGAATTAGGCGTTGAAAGCGAAAACTTTATTGCCGACGTTACAAATTTTGAACAGTGCGCCGAGATGGTAAAAGCCGTTGTCAAGCGTTTTGGCAGTTTGGACGTACTTGTAAACAACGCGGGAATTACAAAAGACGGGCTGCTGCCCCGCATGAGCGAAGAAAATTTTGATGCGGTAATCAACGTCAACCTCAAAGGGGTGTTTAATATGTGCCGCCACGCAAGCGGCGTGATGATTAAACAGCGCGGCGGCAGAATCATCAACGTCAGCTCGGTGGCGGGCGTTTACGGCAATGCAGGGCAGTTCAACTACTCTGCATCCAAAGCAGGTGTTGTTGGTATGACCAAAACTGCGGCAAAAGAGCTGGGCGGCAGAGGGATTACCGTTAACGCAGTTGCACCCGGTTTTATACAAACTGCCATGACCGATGTATTGCCCGAGAAAACCAAAGAAATGATGCTTGAGCAGATTGCCTTGGGGCGGTTTGGCAAGCCGGAAGATGTTGCCGCGGCAATTGCATTTTTTGCAAGTGAAGAAGCAGGCTACATTACCGGGCAGGTGCTTGTGATCGACGGCTGCATCAGAATGTAACCCATCGATTGGCAGGCAGTATTAACAGCATGCAAAACAGATGACGTAAGGTAAGAATAGATAACCCGCAAACCGATTGAAAGTTACGGAGGTTAGAATAGATGAAAAGAGTGGTTATTACAGGAGCGGGGGTGCTTTCCCCTGTCGGCAACTCAGTTGAAGAGTTCTGGGGCTCGCTAAAGGCGGGCAAACATGGCATATCCGAGATAACAGGATATAAAAGTACAACCCTTACCACCAAACTGGCGGCAGAGATTAAAAATTTTGACCCCACCGAGTTTGGTATCGACAAAAAAAGTGCCCGCCGTATGGACCGTTACTGCCAGTTTGCGGTTGCGGCATCCAAAATGGCTGTAAAAGATGCGGGTACAACGTTTGAAGACCTCGACCCGTTTCGTGTAGGTGTCATTATCGGCAGCGGCATCGGCGGGCTGAACAGCATCGATGAAGAGCACACAAAGTACCTCCAAAAGGGCGCAAACCGCATTTCGGTATTTTTTATCCCGATGATGATTTCTAATATGGCGGCAGGTACGGTTGCGATGGAATATGGCTTTAAAGGAGTAAACTTTTGTGCTGTAACAGCCTGTGCATCGGGTGCGCACGCCATTGGTGAGGCATACCGCAACATCAAGCACGGGTATCTTGATGCAGCAATTACAGGCGGTGCCGAGGCAGCAATTTGCGAATTTGGTATGGGCGGTTTTGAAAATATGGGTGCTCTTTGCACCGCAACCGACCCCGACCGTGCCTCTATTCCGTTTGACAAAGAGCGCAACGGCTTTGTTATGGGCGAGGGCGCAGGTATTTTGGTACTGGAAGAATACGAGCACGCGGTAAAACGCGGTGCAAAAATATACGCTGAAATTGTGGGCTACGGTGCAACCGCAGATGCGTACCATATCACCAGCCCCGACCCGGCTGCACAAGGCCCTATGATTGCGATGAAACTTGCCGTGGATGAGGCGGGAATTGCACCCGACAAGGTAGGTTACATCAATGCACACGGCACCTCCACCGGCCCCAATGATTCCTGCGAAACCAAGGCAATCAAACTGCTGATGGGTGAGGCGGCAAACAAAGTAGCAGTCAGCTCCACCAAAAGCATGACAGGGCACCTGTTGGGTGCAGCGGGTGGCGTTGAGGCAATTGCATCTGCTTTGGCACTGAAAGAAGGCATTCTGCCCCCAACCATCGGTTATAAAGTACCCGATGAGGAATGCGACCTCGATTATATCACCGAGGGTGCAAGGGCATCTGAGGTACATTATGCGCTTTCCAACTCGCTGGGTTTCGGCGGGCACAATGCATCCCTTTGTTTTAAAAAGTATATTGCGGAATAAGCGGAATGAGAGGTTATTATGGCGTATACAACAAAAGAAATCATTGAACTGATGGAAAAAGCAGCACAGTTGGGTGTGAGTGTTGAGGTTACCGGCAGTGATTTTACCGTTAAAATCGACGGCAAAGCAGAACATATTTATGCCGTACCCTCTGCAGAGCTGCCGCAAGCAGCGCCTGCTTCTACCAATATTCAGGCAACGGTAATCAATCCCGCACCCGAGCTGACAAAAGCAGAAGAAAACGGCATCGTTGTAAAATCTCCCATTGTGGGAACCTACTATTCATCCCCTGCGCCGGACAAAGACGCATTTATTACGGTAGGCAAAACCGTAAAAAAAGGGGATGTGCTGTTCATTATCGAATCGATGAAGCTGATGAACGAGGTAACAAGCGAGTACAACGGTGTGGTAAAAGAAATATTGGTAGGCAACGGGCAGGCGGTCGAATTCGGCCAGCCGATCCTTGTCTTGGAATAGGAGAAAAAGGATGGCTTTATTAAATCAAGAACAAATTAAAGAGATTATCCCCCACCGCGACCCGTTTTTGCTCATCGATGAAATTACCGAGTTAGAGCCGGGCGTGCGTGTGGTAGGCAAAAAAACGCTGAAACCCGATGAATTTTGGTTTCAGGGGCACTTCCCGCAAGAGCCGGTTCAGCCCGGTGTGCTAACGGTAGAAATGCTGGCGCAGGCAGGCGCGGTATGTGTGCTCTCTATGCCCCAAAACAAAGGCAGGGTGGCTTACTTTGCGGGCATTGACAAGGCAAAGTTCAGGCGTAAAATCTTACCGGGCGAAACCATTACCCTAGAGGTTGAAATGATTAAGATGCGCAATTCAGTTGGGGTAGGCAAGGGAGTTGCCAGTGTAAACGGCGAGAAGGCGGTTTCGGCAGAATTTACCTTTGCACTGGGTGCTCCGGCGGAGAATGCGGGCAAATAGTTTGATAAAGAAATTTATTATAAACCCGCGTACCGAATACTAGATTTTGCTGAAAGGGCATACAGTTATGTTTAAAAAGATATTAATTGCGAACCGCGGCGAAATTGCGGTGCGCATTATCAGAGCATGCCGAGAGCTTGGCATCCGTACTGTGGCGGTATGCAGTGAGGCAGATAAAATGGCACTGCATGCTCAAATTGCGGATGAAACCATCTGCATCGGCCCTGCACCGAGTAAAGACAGCTACCTTAACATGCAGGCAATTTTGGCAGCGTGCGAAGTTACAGGTGCAGAAGCGGTACACCCCGGTTTTGGCTTTTTGTCTGAGAACAGCTCGTTTGCAAGGCTTTGCGAGCGCTGCGGGGTCAAGTTCATCGGCCCTGCACCCGAATCCATCGACCGTATGGGTGATAAGGCAAACGCCAAAATCACTATGAAAAATGCAAATGTTCCGGTTGTTCCCGGCTCAGACGGTGCGGTAACCTCTGTTGCCGAGGCAAAACGCATCGCACACGAAGTGGGCTACCCTGTTATGGTAAAAGCGAGCGCGGGAGGCGGCGGGCGCGGCATCCGCAAGGTGGACAGCGAAGAGGAACTGGAGAATGCCGTGATTGCGGCACAGCAGGAGGCGCTGCGCTTTTTTTCAGACGATACCATTTACATCGAAAAATTTATTGTAGACCCCCGCCATGTTGAAATTCAAATACTTGGTGATGAGCATGGCAACCTTGTTCATTTGGGCGAGCGCGACTGTTCTTTGCAGCGCCGCAACCAAAAAATGATTGAAGAGTCCCCCTGCCCGTCGCCGCTGATGAACGACGAACTGCGTGCCCGTATGGGTGAGGCTGCGGTAAATGCAGCACGTGCTGTGGGGTACTATAACGCGGGTACTATTGAGTTTTTACTCGACGCACGAGGCGATTTTTATTTTATGGAGATGAATACCCGCGTACAGGTTGAGCATCCTGTTACTGAGTTTGTAACCGGTATTGATATTGTTCAGCAGCAAATTAAAATTGCGGCGGGCGAACCGCTGGATTTAAAGCAGAAAGATATTGTACTGAAAGGGCACGCCATCGAGTGCCGCATCAATGCCGAAAACCCTGCATTCGGCTTTCGTCCGTCTCCGGGTACGGTACAGGCATTACATATGCCCGGCGGCCCGGGAATTAGGGTTGACAGTGCAATGTATGCAGGTTATACTATTCCTCCGTACTACGATTCGATGATTGCAAAGCTCATTGCCTACGCACCTACACGCGAGCAGGCTCTTGCAAAAATGAAATGGGCGTTGGCAGAGTTTTTAGTGGAGGGCGTTGACACAAACATTGAATACCAATTGGATTTGCTGCGTGACCCTGATGTGGAGCGAGGCAGCTTTGATATAGGCTTTTTGGCACGGCGTAAAGAGAAGCATTGCTGAGAGTTTGGCTAACGTAGAATAAGATGGATGTATATTTTGCTGCGAGCAGTATCGGCAAGCGGCGTAAGGAGGGGTGAGCGGAGATGTTACAAGATATTTTCGGCAAGGTAAAAACACGAATGAACGATGGTACACAAGGTGTGTCAGGAATGATGAATAAATTTTCGACACGTTCTGATTTGCTGTTCAAGTGCCCGCGCTGCGGCAATGTCGAAATAGCGGAGGAGTTTGAGAAAAACCTCAAAGTCTGTTCGACATGCGGTTATCATTCCCGAATAACTGCCGAAGAAAGAATGAAAATAACGGTTGACAACGGCACCTTTTATGAATATGATAGGGAAATGACAAGCAAAAACCCCATCCATTTTCCGGATTATGAGGCAAAGATTGCAGCACTGCAAAGCTTGACCGGGCTGCGCGACGCAGTGGTTACGGGCGAATGCAGTATTGAGGGCGAACGCTGCGCAATCGGTGTGATGGATTCCAACTTTATGATGGCATCCATGGGCTCTGTGGTGGGCGAAAAAATTACACGGCTGTTTGAGCGCGCAACCGAAAAACGCTTGCCGGTGGTGCTGTTTACCGCTTCGGGCGGTGCCAGAATGCAGGAGGGGATTGTGTCGCTGATGCAGATGGCGAAAACCTCCGGCGCTGTGGCACGGCATTCCGACGCGGGGCTGCTTTATATCACCGTACTTACCGACCCTACAACGGGCGGTGTTACCGCAAGTTTTGCTTCGCTGGGTGACATTATTTTGGCAGAGCCAAAGGTGCTCATCGGCTTTGCGGGGCGCAGAGTGATCGAGGGTACCATTAAACAGCGCCTGCCCGATGATTTTCAGTCCGCTGAATTTTTGCTCGACCACGGCTTTGTCGACAGCATTGTTACACGCAGCCAACTGCGCAGTGTCTTGTCGCATTTGCTGAGGCTTCACACAAAGGGGGCTGCAAACAATGTCTAAAACGGCGTGGGAAAGGTTAGAGCTTGTCCGTCATAAGGAACGTCCAACGATTGCAGACTATATCCCGCTTATTTTTGATGATTTTTTTGAGATGCACGGTGACCGTCTTTATGGCGATGATGCTGCGATATACGGCGGTATCGGTACGCTGGACGGTACGCCTGTTACGGTAATTGCACAGGTGAAAGGCAGAAACCTTGCCGAAAACCAAAAGTGCAACTTTGCAATGCCCCATCCCGAAGGTTACCGCAAGGCACTGCGCCTGATGAGACAGGCTGAAAAATTCCATCGCCCCGTTATTTGTTTTATCGATACACCGGGTGCATTCTGCGGCATAGCGGCAGAAGAACGCGGGCAGGGCGAGGCAATTGCAAGAAACCTGTTTGAAATGATGCACCTGAAAACCCCTATCATTTCGGTGGTACTGGGTGAAGGCGGCAGCGGCGGGGCACTGGCACTTGGCGTTTGCGATGAGCTTGCCATGCTGCAAAATGCGGTTTATTCGGTAATTTCGCCGCGCGGTTTTGCAAGTATTTTGTGGAAGAATGCCGCAAGAGAGAAAGAAGCCGCGAATATGATGCGAATTACTGCACATGATTTAGTTGAGCTTGGGGTTGCCGAACACATTATAAAAGAGGCGGAAGGCGGTGCCCAAAACGACCCTGTTCGCACTGCCGAAAACATTGCAAACTACCTAAAACAATCTATCAAAAAATATAACGATTACCCTATTGACCTGCTGTTGCAAAACCGCTATGATAAGTTCAGAAAGATTGGCGAGTATGCAGAATAAAACGTTGGCACTGGTGAAAAACATCACCTTATATTTAAATTTATATAATTTTTAGAGGAGGAACTTTCTATGGTATTCGAGAAAGTAAGAGACATCATTGTTGATCAGCTGGACGTTGAGGAAGATGCAGTCACAATGGAGGCTAACATCATCGACGATCTCGGTGCAGATTCTCTTGATGTAGTAGATCTCGTAATGAGCCTTGAGGAAGAGTTCGATACCGAAATCCCGGATGAAGAAGTTGAAAACATCAAAACCGTAGGCGATATTGTTAAATTTATAGAAGACCAGATTTAATCAGTAGCCAAACTCTCAGACACTGCGCTGTTCAATGTGCGGTGTCTGTTTTTTTATCCATTTCTTAACAAGTTTCTTAACGGGTATTCTTTTGCAAAAACATTGAAAAATTTTGGCATATAGGTTACAATATAATCCGTATCGCGCAGCAGAGACTGCGCAACTTGTAAAAAATGAAGGAGAATCCTAAATGGAGTTTTTACTGAACGGAGTTCTTGCTATTACTTGGCAGCAAGTTTTGATGTGGGCAATCGGCGGAATTCTAATCTATCTTGCAATTGGAAAAGGCTATGAGCCGGCGCTGCTGCTACCAATGGGTTTTGGCGCAATCCTCGTCAACCTGCCGCTTTCAGGCGTGCTTGACCAAGTAATGCCGGGCATTGGTGAAACCCACGGAATTATACAATGGCTGTTTGAGACGACGATTGAAGCCTCCGAGGCTTTGCCTCTGCTGCTTTTCATTGGTATTGGCGCCATGATTGATTTTGGCCCGCTTCTTTCGAACCCCAAGATGATTTTATTCGGTGCGGCCGCTCAGTTTGGTATTTTCTTTGCTATTTCGGTTGCAACACTGTTTGGGTTTAATCTTACCGATGCAGCCTCGATTGGTATTATCGGTGCGGCAGACGGCCCTACCGCCATTTTGGTATCGCAGATATTTAAGAGCAACTACATCGGCCCCATTGCGGTGGCAGCATACAGCTATATGGCTTTGGTGCCTATTGTACAGCCGTTTGCCATCAAACTGGTTACCACAAAAAAAGAGCGTATGATTCGTATGCCCTATAACCCCAAAAATGTTTCGCGTACCACACGCTTGCTGTTCCCTGTTTTTGTAACCATCATTGCAGGCCTTGTAGCACCCGCATCTGTTTCGTTGGTAGGGTTTTTGATGTTCGGTAATCTTATCCGCGAGTGCGGCGTGCTGGATTCTCTTTCGCAAACCGCACAAAAAGAATTTGCAAACATTATTACATTGCTGCTCGGTATTACCATTTCGTTCAGCATGGTTGCCGATAAGTTTGTGCGTTTGGACACATTGCTGATTATGCTGATTGGCTTGGTTGCATTTATTTTTGATACCATCGGCGGCGTGTTTTTTGCAAAATTCCTCAATTTGTTCAGCAAAAATAAAATTAACCCGATGGTTGGTGCGGCAGGCATCTCGGCGTTCCCCATGTCTGCCCGTGTTATTCAGAAGATGGCACTCAAAGAGGATAACCAAAACCACCTGTTGATGCACGCAGTTGGTGCAAACGTATCCGGCCAAATTGCTTCTGTTATTGCAGGCGGCATTATATTAGGCTTGGTACCTCAGATGATTAAATAATCAGATAGTCTCCCAGCGGGGGTTCTCCCCGTGCGTACGATAAACTTGTGCTGGTTTCCACGCAAGGCTAGGAGGAATTAGAAATGAACGAATTGTTTATGATGTCTTTAGAATTGATGGGAAAAGGAATGCTGGGTATTTTTGTTGTAATCTTTATTATTTATTGCCTGGTGCTGATCCTTGCCAAAACTACGGCAGAAAAAACAAAAGATAACTAAGAGCATTTTGAATGCTCTAAGAACGTAGCAAGGCTGTTGCTGCAGAAAGGGTCTGCGGGGCGCCTTGCGATAGGAGGACAATATGGCAGATAAGAAAAAAATGGTAGAAGAAATTACCTCAATGGACGTAGACTTTGCAAAATGGTATACGGACGTTGTAAAAAAAGCGGAATTGGTGGATTATTCGAGCGTCAGGGGATGCATGATTATCCGCCCGTATGGCTTTGCGATTTGGGAGAATATTCAGCACATTTTGGATACGCGCTTTAAAGAACTGGGACATGAGAATGTATCCATGCCAATGCTGATCCCCGAAAGCTTGCTGCAGAAAGAAAAAGACCATGTAGAGGGCTTTGCACCCGAGGTAGCCTGGGTTACCCACGGCGGCAACGAAAAGTTAGAAGAACGCCTGTGCATCCGCCCTACATCTGAGACATTGTTCTGCGAGCATTATTCGCATGTCATTCATTCTTACCGCGATCTGCCCAAACTCTACAACCAATGGTGCTCGGTGCTCCGCTGGGAGAAAACCACCCGCCCGTTCTTACGCACAATGGAGTTCCATTGGCAGGAGGGACACACCATGCACGAAACTGCGCAGGAGGCAATTGATGAGACCGAGCAGATGCTCAATGTTTATGCCGATTTCTGCGAAGATTCGCTTGCGATCCCTGTGGTTAAAGGGCAGAAGACGGACAAAGAAAAGTTTGCAGGTGCAGAGGCAACCTATACCATCGAGGCAATGATGCACGACGGCAAAGCGCTGCAATCGGGTACTTCACATTACTTCGGCGATGGCTTTGCCCATGCGTTTGATATTACCTTTACCGGGCGCGACAACAAACTGCAATATCCGCACCAAACCTCGTGGGGTATGTCCACCCGCATCATCGGTGCAATTATTATGACGCACGGCGACGATAACGGCTTGGTTCTTCCGCCTGCGATTGCGCCTATTCAGGTAATGGTTATCCCCATCGCGCAGCATAAAGAGGGCGTGCTCGAAAAGGCTGCCGAAATCCTCGACAGACTCAAAAAGCAGTTCCGCGTCAAGATGGACGACAGCGAAAACTCACCGGGTTGGAAGTTTGCACAGTACGAGATGAAAGGTGTTCCGTTGCGTCTCGAAATTGGGCCGAAGGATATTGAAAACAACCAGTGCGTGTTGGTTCGCCGCGATAACCGCGAAAAATATTTTGTATCTCTGGATGAACTCGAGACAAAAATCCCCGAGCTGTTGAAGGCTGTTCACGATGGTTTGTATAACAAAGCGCTGCAAAACCGCGAAAAACGCACATGGTCGGCAAAATCGATTGATGAAATCAACAAGGTTCTTGCTGCCGACACCGGCTTTGTAAAAGCCATGTGGTGCGGTGACCTCGCTTGTGAAGAGCAACTCAAGGAACAAGCTGGTGTATCCTCCCGCTGTATTCCGTTTGAGCAAGAAAAAATCTCCGATACCTGTGTTTGCTGTGGTAAACCTGCAACAAAAATGGTATACTGGGGCAAAGCTTACTAATTAACATAATTTAGGCGATAACTGCAAGCTTTTGTGGTTATCGCTTTTTTGTTTCCCCCTCCCAAATATATTTTTCAATCCTAATTTTAGTGCCCTGTGGTTTTTATGTATACTTTTATACAAATTTTGATGTAATTGGCCCCTATAGTGAAAAGATTTTATTAAGGGGTGTTTCGATGTATATCAAAAAAATGGTTGCGTATGTATTACCGTATGAGATTTTATCCGATATCGCAAAAGGTAAACTGGATTATTTTAATCCCGCTACAGTTCAAAGCAGCAATTGGAAGCACTGGGTAGCGAAGATGGATGAAAAAATGTGCATTGTCTGCAAAAACAAACATGGCGAAATTTACAGCATGGATGAAGCCCCTCCGGAGGAACCGCCTATTCATTTTGGTTGCCGATGTAAAATAGAAATTATGAGAGCGGTTTTTGCAGGGAATGCAACCAAAGACAGGCAAAACGGAGCAGATTACTGGATAAAACACTATGGAGCTTTGCCGGATTATTATATATCAGAAGATGATTTAAAAAATTTAGGCTGGAGGCGCGGAAATGCTCCTGCTAAATTTGCTCCTGAAAAAATGGCTACAATGGGGGAATATAGGAATGATGATGGTCATTTACCCCAAATAGTTGGGCGTAGCTGGTATGAAGCAGATATCAATTATTATAGCGGAAAGCGTAATAAACACCGTTTGCTTTGGTCGAACGATGGTTTAATATTTGTGACTTACGACCACTACGAAACTTTTATTGAATTAATATAATGGGAGGATTTATAATGAGCCAGAAAGTGATTACTTTAGACCTTACAGACTGCAAGTACATAATGGAGTTTCACGAAAGAATTAAAAAAGCGTTTGATTTCCCCGACTTTTACGGTAGAAATTGGAGTGCTTTTTGGGATTTGCTCAGAAGCGAGTGTGATGCCGATAAAGTAGTAATACTTGGTGAACACACGATGTCCCAAGAATTTGATTGGCATCTAGAAAAAATGCACGAGATATTGCAACGACATAAAGATAATTGTGCGAAAGATGGAGAACGTTTTGAATTTGAAATAATCAGCTAGCAAAATACGAGTGCGTAAAGATAGGTGGTACTATGAGCCAGAAAGTGATTACTTTAGATCTTACAGACTGCAAGTACATAATGGATTTCCATCAAAGAATTAAAAAAGCATTTGATTTCCCCGACTTTTATGGGGAAAATTGGAGTGCTTTTTGGGATTTGCTTTGGAGCGAATGTGATGCCGATAAAGTGGTAATACTTGGTGAGCACACGATGCCCAAAGAATTTGATTGGGATTTAGGAAAAATGCATGAGATACTGCAACGAACTGTAGAAGACCGCAAAAAGCATGGTTTTCACTTTGAATTTGAAATAATCAGCTAGCAAAGTACAAGTGTGTAAAGACGGGGTGATACGATGAGCCAGAAAGTGATTACTTTAGACCTTACAGACTGCAAATATTTGGGCGAGCTCCACCAAAGAATTAAAAAAGCATTTGATTTTCCCGACTTTTACGGGGAAAATTGGGATGCCTTTTGGGATTTGCTTTGGAGCGAATGTGATGCCGATAAAGTAGTAATACTCGGTGAGCACACGATGCCCAAAGAATTTGATTGGCATTTAGAAAAAATGCATGAAGTATTGTATGATTTTAAAAACGACTGTGCGAAAGATGGAGAACGTTTTGAATTTGAAATAATCAGCTAGCAAAGTACAAGTGTGTAAAGACGGGGTGATACGATGAGCCAGAAAGTGATTACTTTAGATCTTACAAACTGCAAGCACATAATGGAATTTCACCAAAGAATTAAAAAAGCATTTGATTTCCCTGACTTTTACGGGGAAAATTGGGATGCTTTCTGGGATTTGCTCAGAAGTGAATGTGATGCTGATAAAGTAGTAATACTCGGTGAGCATGCGATGCCGAAAGAATTTAATGTTGAGTTAGAAAAAATGCACGAGATACTGCAACAGACTGTAGAAGACCGCAAAAAGCATGGTTTTCACTTTGAATTTGAAATAATCAGCTAACAAAATACGAGTGCGTAAAGATAGGTGGTACTATGAGCCAGAAAGTGATTACTTTACACCTTACAGACTGCAAATATTTGGGCGAGCTCTACCAAAGAATTAAAAAAGCGTTTGATTTCCCCGACTTTTATGGGGAAAATTGGGATGCTTTTTGGGATTTACTTTGGAGCGAATGTGATGCCGATAAAGTAGTAGTACTCGGTGAGCAGACTTTGCCCAAAGAATTTGATTGGCATATACGAAAACTGCATGAGGCTTTACAAGATAATAAAGATGAGCACAGACTTTATGGATGGAAGATGTTTGAATTTGAAATAATCAGCTAACAAAATACGAGTGCGTAAAGATAGGTGGTACTATGAGCCAGAAAGTGATTACTTTACACCTTACAGACTGCAAATATTTGGGCGAACTCCACCAAAGAATTAAAAAAGCGTTTGATTTCCCCGACTTTTACGGTGAAAATTGGAGTGCTTTTTGGGATTTGCTTTGGAGCGAATGTGATGCCGATAAAGTAGTAATACTTGGTGAACACACGATGCCCCAAGAATTTGATTGGCATCTAGAAAAAATGCACGAGATATTGCAACGACATAAAGATAATTGTGCGAAAGATGGGGAACATTTTGAATTTGAAATAATCAGCTAAACTTTACCGTTTGAGCGTAAATGAATAAACCGTGCACAAAAGAAAGAGCCATCCGCAATAAATTTATTGCGGATGGCTCTTTGGGTCCGATTTTGCAAAGCAATTTATTCAGCGGCTTTGTTTTCGTCTACGGGTTTTTCGTCAACAGCGAGTACGGCAGGGCTGCAATCGCAGTTACAGTTGCAACTGTCATCTTTTTTGCTGTTTGAAATGTAAGTTTTTAGTGCATTTACAATGGGTTTGGTTGCTTTTGCAAGAAAGATGATAACAAAGATGTACATGATGCACTGTACAACTGCCACAAAGTACGGGAAAAAGTTCATTGCGTAGTAAAGAAAATCGCTCATTTTAAACTACCTCCAAGATAAATTTTTGAGACATACTAAAAATAGTATAACACAGGTTGATGTAGAGCAAAATCCTTTTAGGGTTAAATTTCCATAAAATTAAAAAGTATCACACAGATTGCACACAAATAAAGCCGCAAACACACGGTGATGTTGTTAAACTTGTGCAGAAAAATAGTAATGCACAAGAAATGAAAAAAAGTTTGTTTAAATTGCAAAAAAAGCTTGCAGTACAGCGGGTTTCGTGATATTATAATTAAGCGTGACTGCACAGGCACTTGCAATACAGTGCCAGATATGCGATGAAGCGAGAGGTGGCCGCTGAAATATGCGGGGAATTTTCGCGGAGTATGTCCGATTTTAAACCGGGCGACCAAAATACTGTTGACACAACATGGGCAGTTTACTACCGTTGCGCTCTTGTGTGTCGTATTTGTGACATTTTAGACATGTCAGGTCCCGGGGGAACTTTGCGCTTTCTTGAAAACGCAGGTTCATCCGGTTTTTAAATGTTTAAATATGAAACACACGGCACGGTGTTCAGTTTTTGATTCGTCGTCCCAAAGGCAACTAATAAGGAGGCGATGGTAGTGGCAGTCAAAGAAAAAATCAGAATCAGACTCAAAGGTTACGATCATCAGTTGGTTGATGCATCTGCGGAGAAAATCGTAGAAACCGTTAAGCGCACAGGCGCTCGCGTTTCCGGTCCTATCCCCCTGCCGACCGAAAAAGAAATTGTAACAATCCTGCGTGCTGTGCACAAATACAAAGACAGCCGTGAGCAATTTGAGATGAGAACCCACAAAAGACTCATCGACATTTTGAGACCTTCCAACAAAACTGTGGAAGCGCTTCAAAGTCTTGAGCTTCCCGCTGGCGTAGAAATCGAGATTAAACTGTAATCACCTGCGGTGATGCAAGTCACATCGCTCCACCGAACCAAATAAAGACAAGCTTTTTACTTTGTTAAGGCGGCGGCGGTGAGAAAGTTTAAACCCGAACGAAATGTCCGGCAGGTCAAGTTGGCGGACGCCAACCAATAACCTAAGGAGGTAAATATGTATGCAAAAATGCATCTTGGGCAAAAAGATTGGTATGACCCAACTTTTTGACGAAAAGGGAAAAATCATTCCCGTAACTGTCATTGAGGCAGGCCCTTGTGTCATCGTGCAGAAAAAAACAATCGAGAACGACGGTTATGAGTCGCTTCAGGTTGGTTTCGGCGAGGTCAAGGACAAAAACGTAAACAAGCCGAGCAAAGGCCATTTTGCTAAAGCAGATGTTGCTTGCAAAAAGCATCTCAGAGAGTTTAGACTTGACGACTGCTCTGCGCTGAATGTCGGCGACATCATCAAAGCAGATACTTTCACAATCGGCGACAAAGTGGATGTATGCGGTACATCCAAAGGTAAAGGTTATGCCGGCACAATTAAGCGCTTTGGCAACCATTCCCTGAAAGATACTCACGGTACCGGTCCTGTTCATCGTCACGCTGGTTCGAACGGAGCTTGCTCCGACCCTTCCAGAGTTATGAAAGGCAAAGGATTGCCGGGACATATGGGTTTTGAAACCGTAACCATCCAGAATCTTGACGTCGTCAAGGTGGATGCAGAAAACAACCTTATAGCGCTAAGAGGTGCTATTCCCGGCCCTAAGGGCGGAGTAGTATACATCACTGATAGCGTTAAGGCTTAAGGGGAGGAGGAAGCACTATGCCAAATATTAACGTAATAGACATGGCTGGCAAAGCTGTTGGTGAAATCACCCTTTCCGATGCTGTTTTCGGTATCGAGCCAAACAAAGCTGTTATGCACGCTGTAGTAGTGAACTATCTGGCTAATCAGCGTCAGGGTACACAATCAACACTGACAAGAACCGAGGTTAGCGGCGGTGGCCGTAAACCCTGGAAGCAAAAAGGCACAGGTAATGCAAGACAAGGCTCCATCCGAGCTCCTCAATGGAGACATGGTGGTATCGCACTCGGCCCGAAGCCGCGCGATTACAGCTACACTCTGAACAAAAAAGTAAAGAGACTGGCATTCAAATCGGCGCTGTCTTCCAAGGTGCTTGAGAACAATCTTATTGTAATAGATAAGATTGAGCTGGCTGAATTCAAAACCAAAGCAGTTGTAAGCATGCTCGCTGCAATCGGTGCAGGCAAAAAAACCCTCATCGTTATGCCCGAGGTAGATACAAAAGTTGTAAAAAGCGCAAGCAACGTTCCCGGCGTAAAAACAGCACTTGTAAACACCTTGAATGTTTATGATATGCTCAACTATGACACAATGGTTATAGTAAAAGACGCAGTTGCAAAACTTGAGGAGGTGTATGCATAATGAGAACGGCACAAGACGTTATCATTAAACCTATCATCACAGAGGACTCTATGGCAGCTCTGCAAATGAAGAAATACACATTCAAAGTTGCAAAAGATGCGAACAAAATCGAAATTGCAAAAGCGGTTGAAGTATTGTTTGGCGTTAAAGTGAAAAACGTTAACACCATGAATGTCAACGGCAGAGCAAAAAGACAAGGCCTGCATCAGGGTTACAAACCTGATTGGAAAAAGGCTATCGTAACTCTCACAGAGGAATCGAAAGGTATCGAGTTCTTTGAGAGCATGATGTAAGCAGACCAAACCGGTTTGCACAGTATGGGATGACTCATAAAATCCCGCAAACCATTTATGAGGAGAGTGAAACCGAATGGCTATAAAGACATATAAGCCGACAACTGCGGCGCGTCGCGAAATGACCGTGACCGATTACACTCAGTTGTCAAAGGTTGCTCCGGAGAGATCGCTTACAGAAATCCTGAAGAAGAACTCCGGCAGAAACAACCACGGTAGAATTACAGTTCGTCACCGCGGTGGCGGCGTAAGAACCAAATACCGTATCATTGATTTTAAAAGAGATAAGGGCGGTATGCCTGCTCAGGTTATTACCATTGAGTACGATCCGAACCGTTCTGCTCACATTGCACTGCTTCAGTACGAAGACGGCGAAAAGCGTTACATTTTGGCTCCCAATGAGCTTAAAGTAGGCGACACCGTTGTTTCCGGCCCTGATGCAGATATCAAAGCCGGCAATGCTCTGCCAATGGCAAACATCCCTGTTGGTACATTTATCCACAATGTAGAGCTGTACCCCGGTAAAGGTGCTCAGTTGGCACGTGCTGCAGGCATTCAGGCACAGCTGATGGCGAAAGAGAACGGCTATGCGCTGGTTCGTCTTCCCTCCGGCGAGCTTCGTAATGTTCCCGCAAACTGCATGGCCACAATCGGCCAGGTTGGTAACATCGACCATGAGAACGTTTCGATCGGTAAAGCAGGTCGTAAACGCCACATGGGTTGGAGACCGACTGTCCGTGGTTCTGTAATGAACCCCTGTGACCATCCGCACGGTGGTGGTGAAGGTAAAGCTCCAATCGGTCATCCCGGACCAGTTACACCTTGGGGCAAACCTGCTCTTGGCTACAAGACAAGAAAGAAACATCACAGCTCCGACAAGTTTATTGTTAAGCGCCGCGATGATAAATAAGGCGGTCTGAAAGGAGGCAGATGAATAATGGGTAGAAGTGTTAAAAAAGGACCATTTGTACAGCCAGTTCTGTTAAAACGTGTTCTTGAGATGAACGCAGCGGGTGAGAAGAAAGTTCTCAAAACCTGGAGCCGTTCTTCCACAATATTCCCTGATTTCGTAGGACACACATTTGCTGTTCATGACGGACGCAAACACGTTCCGGTTTATGTAACTGAAGATATGGTAGGGCACAAACTCGGCGAGTTTGCACCTACAAGAACTTACAGGGGCCATGCAGGCTCTAAAAAAACAAATACTGGTAAATAACGCAGACCTAAAGGAGGTTTACACATGGAAGCAAGGGCTTATCTCAGACATGCCCGTATTGCACCTCGTAAGGTTCAAATTGTGCTTGACTTGATTAGAAACAAGCCTGTTGATACTGCGATGGCAATATTAAAGCATACACCTAAGGCTGCTTGTGAGCCACTGGAGAAGCTGCTGAAATCGGCAATAGCGAATGCAGAGAACAATCACAACATGGACAAAAACAGCCTGTTTGTTGCGGAGTGCTTTGTGTGCCCCGGTCCGATTATGAAAAGAATCAGACCGCGCGCGCAGGGACGTGCATTCCACATTCTGAAAAGAACTTCTCACGTGACAATGGTCCTAAGAGAAAAGGAATAAGCTGAAAGAGGAGGTAAACTTATGGGACAAAAAGTAAATCCACATGGTCTCCGTGTGGGCGTCATTAAAGATTGGGATTCCCGCTGGTTTGCTAAGGACAACGCTTTCGGCGATATCCTCGTTGAGGATTACAAGCTACGCGAGTTCTTGAAAAAGACTTTGTATGCAGCCGGTGTCCCACGCATTGAAATCGAGCGTGACGCAACCAAAATCAGAATCCACATCCATTGTGCTCGCCCTGGTATGGTTATCGGTAAAGGCGGCGCAGATATTGAGAAACTTCGCCAGCAGTGCGAGGCTCTCGTCAACAAAGGCAAAGAGAACAAGGTTTCGGTTTTCTTGAATATTGTTGAAGTAAAACAACCCGATAAGAGCGCACAGCTTGTTGCCGAAAGCATCGCTGCACAGCTCGAGCGCAGAGTATCCTTCCGCCGTGCACTGAAACAGGCTATCGGCAGAAGCATGCGTCTTGGCGTTAAGGGTATCAAAACTGCAGTATCCGGTCGTCTTGGCGGTGCTGAAATTGCTCGTTCCGAGCATTATCACGAAGGAACCATTCCCCTGCAAACACTTCGCGCAGACATCGACTACGGCTTTGCTGAAGCAAACACAACCTATGGTAAAATCGGCGTTAAGGTTTGGATTTACACCGGCGATGTTCTCACCGATGTGAAGAGACAGCCCCGTAAGGAAGGAGGCAACAAATAATGCTTCTACCGAAGAGAGTAAAATACCGCAGAGTTCACAGAGGCAGATTGAAGGGTGTTGCTTCCAGAGGCAACACCGTAACTTACGGAGATTTCGGTCTCCAGGCAACCGAACCTGCTTGGATTACATCCAACCAGATTGAGGCTGCTCGTATCGCTATGACTCGTTACATCAAACGTGGCGGTCAAGTATGGATTAAAATTTTCCCCGACAAACCAATCACAGAAAAACCGGCTGAAACCCGAATGGGTTCTGGTAAAGGTTCGCCTGAGTACTGGGTTGCCGTGGTAAAACCCGGCAGAGTGATGTTTGAGATCGGCGGCGTAACCGAAGATCTTGCTCGCGAGGCTATGCGTCTTGCAGCACACAAACTGCCAATCAAATGCAAATTTGTTTACAAAAATAAGGAAGAGGAGTGTGAAAAGTAATGAAGGCCACCGAGATTCGCGAAATGTCCGCTGCAGAGCTCAATCAAAAGCTTACTGACCTCAAGGCCGAGCTTTTCAATCTGCGCTTCCAGCACGCTATCAACCAGCTCGATAACCCGATGCGCATCAAGGCCGTGAAAAAAGACATTGCTCGCATCAAAACGGTTATGCACGCGTTGGAACTGAAAAACGTGCAGTAATTGAAGGGAGGATTTAGCTTTGGAGAGAAACCTGAGAAAAACTAGGGTTGGTAAAGTTGTCAGCGATAAAATGGACAAAACAGTTGTCATTGCAATTGCAGATAACGTAAAGCACCCCCTTTACAAGAAAATCATAAGAAGAACCGTTAAGTTGAAGGCTCATGACGAGAACAACACTTGCGGAATAGGCGATAGAGTTCTGGTTATGGAGACACGTCCCATCTCGAAAGACAAAAGATGGAGAGTTGTAGAAGTAATCGAGAAGGCTAAGTAATTGATTACCACAAATTAGTCTATTCGGAAGGAGGAACGCTCTGTGATTCAGATGCAGACCTATCTTAAGGTAGCCGATAACACCGGTGCAAAGGAACTTATGTGTATTCGTGTACTGGGAGGCACCCGTAGAAGATACGCCAACATCGGCGACGTTGTTGTTGCTTCCGTTAAAAAAGCAGCACCCGGCGGCGTTGTGAAAAAAGGCGACGTAGTAAAAGCTGTCATTGTTCGTTCTGCTAAAGGACTGGGTCGTGACGATGGAACATACATCCGTTTCGACGAGAATGCAGCAGTTATTATCAAGGAAGATAAAAACCCGAAGGGCACACGTATTTTTGGCCCGGTAGCGAGGGAACTCCGTGATAAGGATTACCTCAAGATATTAAGCCTCGCACCCGAGGTGCTCTAATTGGAGGTGCACTTATAGTGAATAAAGTTCACGTCAAAAAGGGCGACACAGTCGTCGTTTTGTCTGGTAAAGACAAAGGCAAAAAGGGCAAGGTTCTTGAAGTAAGCCCGCGTGAGGAAAAAGTCATCATTGAAGGTATCAACATGGTTTCAAAACATGTTAAACCTCGTAAGATGGGTGAACCCGGCGGTATTGTCAAGGCTGAAGCACCTATGTATGCCTGCAAAGTAATGCTTGTTTGCCCAAAATGCGGCAAACCGACAAGACTTGCTCATAAAATCATGGCTGATGGATCCAAACTGCGCGCATGCAAAAACGAAAAATGCGGCGAAACATTCTAAAGAGGAGGAAAAAACATGGCTAGATTGAAAGACTTTTATGCAAATGAAGTAGCCCCGGCAATGATGAAAAAATTTGGCTACAAAAGTGTCATGCAGATTCCGAAACTCGAGAAAATCGTTGTTAACGTAGGTTGCGGCGAGGCGAGAGATAATCAGAAAATGATTGACGCTATCATCACCGATTTGCAAGCAATTACCGGTCAAAGACCTGTAGTTTGCAAAGCTAAAAAATCGGTTGCAAACTTTAAGCTCCGTGAAGGACAAAACATCGGTGCGAAGGTTACCCTTCGTAACGGTAACATGTATGAGTTTCTCGACAGACTTTTCAACGTGGCTCTGCCCCGTGTAAGAGACTTTCGCGGAATTAATGCCAACGGCTTTGACGGCCGCGGCAACTACAACATGGGTCTGCGTGAGCAATTGATTTTCCCTGAGATCGAGTATGACAAGATCGACAAGGTACGCGGTATGGACATCTGTTTTGTAACCACCGCAAACACGGACGAAGAAGCTCGTGAGTTACTCACATTAATGGGCGCTCCGTTCGCTAAATAAGGAGGGTAATTTAGTGGCTAAGAAGTCAATGAAAGTTAAACAACAGTTGGCACCTAAATTCTCCACTCGCGCTTATAACAGATGTAAAATTTGCGGCAGACCCCATGCTTATATCCGCAAATTCGGCATTTGCCGTATCTGCTTCAGGGAACTTGCCTACAAAGGCCAGATCCCCGGCGTGAGAAAAGCTAGCTGGTAAGCTTAAGAGCGAAGGAGGTTGACTGTATGCATATCACCGATACAATTGCAGATTTGCTGACTCGAATCAGAAATGCAAGTTCTGCAAAACATGATACGGTTGATATTCCGGCGTCTAATATGAAAAAGTCAATCGTACAGATTCTGTTGGATGAAGGTTATATCAAGGCTTACACTGTCATTGAAGACGGTAAGCAGGGTATCATCCGTGTTACATTGAAATACGGACCAAACAAATCACAGATTATCACCGGGCTGCGTCGTGTTTCTAAACCGGGCCTGCGTATTTACACCAATTGTGAAGATATGCCGAAGGTAATGAAGGGGCTGGGTATTGCTATCCTCTCTACTTCAAAAGGAATCATGACAGACAAAAATGCTAGAAAAGAGAATGTAGGCGGCGAAGTCCTTGCATTCATTTGGTAAGGAGGTGCAATAAATGTCTCGTATAGGTAGAAAACCCATTACGGTACCTGCCGGTGTAGATATTAAAATCGACGGCAACACCGTAACAGCAAAAGGACCAAAAGGCTCTTTGACGGAATCCTTTCACAAGGATATGGCAATCACACTTGAAGGCGGAGAGATTATCGTTTCTCGTCCGTCCGAGGACAAATTGCACAAAAGCCTGCATGGTTTAACCCGTACACTCGTTGCCAATATGGTTGAGGGTGTTACAAACGGTTTTAAAAAAGAACTCGAGATTAACGGTGTTGGTTACCGTGCCGCTAAAGCTGGCAAAAGAGTAACCCTGATTCTCGGCTTCTCTCACCAGGTATTCGTTGATGATACGGATGAGATCACCGTAGATGTTCCTGCACCAAACAAACTGATTGTTTCCGGCATGGATAAACAAAAAGTTGGACAGTTTGCTGCGGAAATTCGTGAGCTGCGTCCGCCCGAGCCGTACAAGGGCAAAGGTATCAAGTATGTTAACGAGGTTATTATCCGTAAAGAGGGTAAAGCTGGTAAAGGCAAGAAGTAATGAAAGGAGTGTCGTAACATGGTGAAAAAGCCTGATAGTAACAAGGCAAGGCTTAAGAGACACTACAGAGTCCGCAACAAAATCAGCGGATCGGCTGAGTGCCCGCGCCTTAATGTATTCCGCTCCGCCAAACACATCTACGCCCAACTGATTGACGATGTCAGCGGTGTAACGCTTGCAGCAGCATCCACAGTGGATAAGGGCTTCGAAGGTTTCGGCGGTAATAAGGAAGCTGCTCACAAAGTAGGAGTGGCAATTGCAGAACGTGCTCTGGCAAAAGGCATCAAAGATGTGGTTTTTGATCGCAGTGGTTATATCTACCACGGCCGTGTCAAAGACCTGGCAGAAGGTGCACGCGAAGGCGGACTCAATTTCTAACAAGGAGGGATACTTTTGGCAAGAATAGATGCTTCTACACTCGATCTTCAGGAGAGAGTTGTGTCCATTAACCGTGTTTCCAAAACGGTTAAAGGTGGACGTATATTCAAGTTCGCAGCGCTTGTCGTTGTAGGTGACGGTAACGGCACTGTAGGATTTGGATTAGGAAAAGCTTCTGAGGTTCCCGATGCTATCCGCAAAGGAATTGAGGACGCTAAGAAAAACTTAATCAAAATTTCGCTAAAAGGCACTACAATTCCGCATGAGGTAATTGGTGTGTTTGGCGCTGGCAGAGTTTTGATGAAACCGGCTCCAGAAGGTACCGGCGTTATCGCCGGCGGCCCTGTACGTGCGGTTCTTGAAACAGCCGGCATCCGCGACATTCGTACAAAATGTCTGCGCTCCAACAACCCTTGCAATGTTGTAAATGCTACTATCAACGGGCTTGCTTCACTTCGCAGTCTTGAGCAAGTTGCAGCAATCCGTGGTAAAACAGCGCAAGAAATCTTAGGATAGGAGGGCGTGCAGTATGGCGCTTAAAATTAAACTGGTTAAGAGTTTTATTGGAAGAAAAGACGACCAGATTGCAACCGCAAATTCAATGGGGCTCCGTGTGATCGGTGACCAGACTATCCAACCGGATAATGAATCCACAAGGGGTAAAATCGCAAAAATTTCCCACCTCATTGAGGTAACCGAAGAGTAAGCAAGGAGGTGCGAGTATCATGAAATTGCATGAACTTTCCGCGGTTCCAGGCGCTAACAAAGAATGCTACCGTAAAGGTAGAGGCGCTGGTTCCGGTAATGGCAAAACAGCTGGTAAAGGCCACAAAGGCCAAAACGCGCGTTCAGGCGGCGGTGTAAGACCGGGCTTTGAAGGCGGACAAATGCCGCTGCAAAGACGTGTTCCGAAAAGAGGATTCGTCAACATTTTTGCTACAAAGTATGCTACAATTAACGTTTCAGATTTAAACAAGTTTGAAGACGGTGCTGTTGTAGATGCACAGGCGATTGTTGCAGCTGGGCTATTGAAGAAGACTCTGGATGGCGTTAAAGTACTGGGCAACGGCGAGTTGACCAAAAAACTCACCGTCAAAGTGGCTGCCTTCTCCGCTTCTGCAAAGCAGAAAATTGAGCAGGCAGGCGGATTGGCGGAGGTGAAATAGGGATGTTTAGTACCTTGAGAAATGCTTGGCGTATTGCCGACATTCGAAAGAAACTTCTATACACCTTAATGATTCTGATTATTTTCAGAGTCGGTTCCGCCATCCCCGTTCCGTTTTTAGATCCATCTGTGCTGAAAGAAATGGTATCCACCCAGGGCAGCCTGTTGGGGTATATTGACATTCTCACCGGTGGCGCATTTGCCAATGCAACGATCTTCGCAATGTCTATTTCGCCTTATATTACATCTTCCATCGTAATCCAGCTTCTCACCATTGCAATCCCTGCATTGGAGAGACTGGCAAAAGAGGGCGAAGAAGGCAGAAAACAAATTCAAAAAATTACAAGATACACTGCTGTGGGTCTTGCGCTGGTACAGGCAACCGCATACTTTATTATGCTCAGAAACCTCGGCGCATTAACTCACACTCAAGGCTTTGCATTTTGGTTCTCTGCAATCGTCATTATCAGCACCTTTACAGCCGGTGCTTGCTTAATCATTTGGTTGGGTGAAAGAATTGACGAAAGAGGAATCGGCAACGGTATCTCCATGATGCTGTTTGCAGGTATCGTATCCAGAGGGCCGGCGGCAGCTATGAAGATGTGGACATACATCAAATTGGCGAACGAGGGCGAAACTCAGTACTATTTCTTAGTACCTGCTGTGCTTGTTCTGTTTGTTGCAATCATTGGTTTCATCGTATTGATGACCAATGCTGAAAGACGTATTCCCGTGCAGTATGCAAAACGTGTTGTCGGCAGAAAGATGTACGGCGGACAGTCTACACATATTCCCATCAAGGTGAATATGTCGGGCGTTCTTCCCATCATCTTCGCATCCGCCCTGCTTTCCATCCCAGGAACGATTAAGGGCTTTGTGTATACCGGCGCAACCGCAAACACCGAGAGCTTTATGTTTAAATTTCTCTCTCTGTTTGATTATAACAACATTGCATATGCAATTCTTTACTTCTTGTTGATTATTGCTTTCAACTACTTCTATGTAGCTGTTCAGTATAATCCTATCGAGATGGCAAATAATCTGCAGAAAAACAACGGCGGTATCCCCGGTATCCGTCCGGGCAGACCTACCTCCGAGTTTATTGCAAAGGTAATCTCAAAGATCACACTTATCGGCGCTTTGTTCCTTGCTGTTATTGCAATCCTGCCTATCGGTTTGGGTGCACTGACAAAGATGAACATTTCGCTTGGAGGTACTAGCGTTCTGATCCTTGTAGGTGTTGCGCTTGATACAATGAGACAACTTGAGTCTCAGATGATGATGCGTCATTACAAAGGTTTCTTGGAATAACCCTTCAGAAAGAGGTGTGTCGAGTATGAATTTAATACTATTGGGAGCACCTGGTGCAGGAAAAGGCACACAGGCAGAAATGATCTGTGAAAAGCTGAACATTCCTGCCATCAGCACAGGTAATATTATCCGTGAGGCTTTAAAAAACGGCAGCGAACTGGGGCTGAAAGCCAAATCCTTTATGGATTCGGGCGCACTGGTTCCCGATGAGGTTGTCATTGCAATCATTAAAGAGCGTTTGGTTCAAGATGACTGCAAAAACGGTTTTATTCTTGACGGTTTCCCCAGAACAGTACCGCAGGCGGAGGCTCTCGACAAGATGGGCGTTCGCATTGATAAGGTAATTGATATTGAGGTTGCCGACGAGAAAATCGAGCAGAGACTTTCCGGCCGCAGAGTTTGCGAAAAGTGCAGCGCATCTTACCACATTTTGTATAAACCGTCGGTGAATGACACCGATTGTGCAAAATGCGGCGGTAAGCTGGTCATCCGCAAAGACGACCAGCCGGAAACGATCAGAGAGCGTTTGAAGGTTTATCATGATCAGACTGAGCCTTTGAAAGACTACTACGCGAAAACCGGAAAGTTAACGGTAGTAGAAGGTCAAGAGGAAGTTTCGGATACCACAAAACTTACCTTTGCCGCTTTGGAGGCGTAGCCTATGGTTGTTTTAAAAACCACCAAGGAGCTCCAGCTTATGAGCGAAGCTTGTAAGCTGTCGGCTCAGGCTCTTAAAATCGGCGGTGCGGCGGTGGAGCCGGGTATTACTACCCGCGAAATTGACCACATCATCAAAAAGTTTATTACTTCACAGGGTGCAACTCCTTCGTTCTTGAATTACGGCGGCTTTCCGGCCAGTGCCTGTATTTCCATTAACGATGTGGTGATCCACGGTATCCCTTCTTCTCGAAAAATTGCCGAGGGAGACATTGTAAGCATCGATGTGGGTGCACATTACAATGGCTACCACGGGGATAATGCTGCCACTTTTGCGGCGGGTAAAGTTTCGGATGAAGCGGCGAAACTGATGGAAGCAACTGAAAACAGCCTGTATCTCGCGATAAAGGCAGCGCAGCCCGGCGCTCGTATCGGCGACATCGGTAATACGGTGCAAGCATATATTGAGTCACTGGGGTTTGCGGTAGTACGCAAATTTGTCGGTCACGGTGTGGGTTCGAAACTCCACGAAGACCCTGAGGTTCCCAATTACGGAACAGCGGGTCACGGAATACGCCTGTTGCCCGGTATGACAATTGCGATCGAACCGATGGTTAACATCGTCGGCGAGGATGTTAAGGTTCTTGCAGACGGATGGACCACGGTAACCAAAAGCGGAAGCCTCGCAGCGCACTTTGAGCACACCATCGCCATTACGGAAAGTGGTCCGGTAATAATGACGAAAGCTTAAAGGAGGTGCCGCGATGCAGATAGAAAAAGGCTGTGTAGTCAGGTCGATTTCAGGGAGAGATGCGAATCGCTTTTACGTTGTTATGAGCTTGGAAAAAGACTTCGCGCTTATCAGTGACGGCAAGGTGAGGGTAATTGACAAGCCAAAACGTAAAAATATTAAGCATCTGCGTCCCACGAAAACGTTCATCGACGTCGATAGCCTAACTACAAACAATCAACTCCGGCAGGCACTGCGGGCATTTAATAACCCCGAAGCTGTCTAGCTCGTCCACCAAAGGGAGGTATATCACTTGTCTAAGGAAGACGTAATTGAGATTGAAGGAACAGTCGTTGACGCCCTGCCTAATGCTCAATTTCAAGTTGAGCTGCCGAATGGCCATGTCATTTTGGCACACATTTCAGGTAAACTGCGCATGAATTTCATCCGCATTTTACCCGGAGATAAAGTTACGGTGGAGATGTCTCCATACGATCTCACCAAAGGACGCATTACTTGGCGTTCGAAATAACGCAAAGGAAACGTCAAAGCGATGTCTGTGAAGGCATCTACTAAGGAGGTAATTTCAAATGAAAGTAAGACCTTCAGTGAAACCCATCTGCGAAAAATGCAAGATCATCAAACGCAAAGGTCGTATTATGGTAATCTGTGCTAATCCAAAACATAAACAGCGCCAAGGCTGATTTATTCGGATTTGCAGAGGAACTAGGTATAGTTTGGAAAACTATATAATGGAGGTGCAACAAGTATATGGCTCGTATAGCTGGTGTCGATTTGCCTCGTGAGAAGCGAATTGAAATAGGCTTAACTTACATCTTTGGTATCGGTCGTCATATGGCGAGCGACATCATGAAAGCAACAGGCGTAAACCCTGACACTCGTGTCAAGGACCTGTCTGAAGATGATTTGGCTAAGCTTCGTGAATACATCGACAAAAACTGCCACGTTGAGGGTGATCTTCGCAGAGAAGTAGCACTTAACATTAAACGACTGGTAGAAATCGGTTGTTATCGTGGTGTTCGTCACAGAAAAGGGCTGCCCGTAAGAGGTCAGCGCTCCAAGACAAACGCCAGAACCAGAAAAGGTCCTAAGAAAACAATCGCTAATAAGAAGAAATAATCCAGGGAGGGATAAATGAGATGGCAAAAGTTGCAACAAAGAAAGCCACTCGCCGTCGCCGCGAAAAGAAGAATATCGAGCGTGGCGCCGCTCATATCCAGTCCACATTTAACAACACCATCGTAACCATCACAGACACTCAGGGTAATGCATTATCTTGGGCAAGTGCGGGCGGTCTGGGCTTCAGAGGCTCCAGAAAATCCACACCGTTTGCTGCTCAGACAGCTGCTGAAACAGCTGCGAAAGCTGCAATGGAGCACGGTCTGAAATCGGTTGAAGTGTTCGTTAAAGGACCTGGTTCTGGACGTGAGGCTGCTATTCGTGCACTGCAGCAAGCAGGATTGGAAGTTAACATGATTAAAGATGTTACCCCGATTCCGCACAATGGTTGCAGACCGCCGAAAAGAAGACGCGTCTAATCACACAGTAATAGGAGGTGTAACCAAATGGCAAGATATACCGGTGCGGTATGTAGATTATGCAGACGTGAAGGTGCGAAACTTTTTCTGAAAGGTGAGAGATGCTACTCTGATAAGTGCGCTATCAACACCAGAAAAAATTCGTTAACTCCGGGTCAGCACGGTCAAAGCCGCAAAAAAGTTTCCGAATATGGTATTCAGCTTCGTGCTAAACAGTCCGCTCGTCGTTTTTACGGCGTACTTGAGGGACAGTTCTTTAAATACTATGAAATGGCTGAACGTCAGGTTGGCGTAACAGGTGAAAACCTGCTCAGAATTCTGGAAAGCCGCCTTGACAACGTTGTTTACAGATCAGGCTTTGCTTCTTCCAGAAAAGAAGCGAGACAGTTGGTTCTGCACTGCCACTATACAGTTAACGGCAAGAAGGTCAACATTCCTTCCTACCTTGTAAAAGCTGGCGATGTGATTGCAGTTGTTGACAAATTCAAAGCAACCGACAAGATGAAAGCAGTTGTGGAAGCAAACGGCTCGCGCCCTGCTCCAAAATGGCTCGAAGTTGACCAGGAGAAATTAACCTCTCGTGTTGCCCAGCTTCCAAACCGTGAGGACATTGACCTTGAGGTTGAAGAGCATCTGATCGTCGAGCTTTATTCTAAGTAATAAGCACGAATTAATCGGCAAGGGAACGCGAAAAATTAGACGGGTTCTAATCAAGCTCGTCATTCAAGGAGGGTTTTAAATGATAGAGATAGAGAAGCCAAGAATTGAGACTGCGGAGATAAAATCCGATGGCACCTACGGCAGATTTGTCGTAGAGCCTCTCGAACGCGGCTTTGGTACAACATTAGGTAACAGCCTAAGACGTGTGCTACTCTCCTCGCTTCCTGGTGTTGCTGTCACATCGGTTAAGATTGACGGTATACAACATGAGTTTTCAACCATCCCAGGTGTAAAAGAAGATGTCACCGAAATCATTCTGAACATCAAAGGGCTCACCGCTAAGCTGTATTGCGACGGCCCCAAAACCGTTGTAATCGATGCTACCGGCGAATGTGAAGTTACTGCCGATTCGATTGCCGATGACGCAGAGGTTGAGATTCTGGATCCAAGTATGCATATTGCTACATTGGGAGCTGGTGCAAAGCTGTATATGGAAATTACGCTCGACCGCGGCAGAGGCTATGTCCCTGCGGAGCGTAACAAACAAAACATGCAAGCGCCAACTGCACAGCAAACATTAGGCACAATACCGGTAGATAGTATTTATACACCGGTTCTGAAGGTAAACTACACTGTAGAAAACACTCGTGTCGAGCAGATTACTGACTACGACAAGTTAACCCTTGAGATATGGACAGACGGCACAATTTCTGCCAAAGAGGCCGTATCTCTGGGCGCCAAGGTCCTCAACGAGCATCTCAATTTGTTCGTTGACCTTTCCGACGAGGCTTATCACACCGAAATTATGGTGGAAAAAGATGATAACGGCAAGGAAAAGGTCCTTGAGATGACCATTGAAGAGCTTGACCTGTCTGTTCGTTCTTTCAATTGCTTGAAGAGAGCAGGCATCAACACAGTGGAAGACCTGATCAGCAAGTCCGAGGATGAAATGATGAAGGTTCGTAACCTCGGCAAAAAATCTCTGGAAGAGGTTATTGCAAAGCTTCACTCTTTGGGCTTTAACCTCACCAAAGAAGAAGAATAATTACTTTCGTTTATGGTACTCATAAACTAGGTAAAGGAGTGAATTTCGATGCCAGGTACCAGAAAGCTCGGTAGAACATCTGACCACAGAAAAGCAATGCTCAGAGCGATGGTAACTTATCTGTTTGAAAACGGTAAGATTGAAACCACCGTAACAAGAGCCAAAGAAGTTCGTGCTATGGCCGAGAAAATGATTACAATAGGCAAACAAGACAATCTCCACTCCAAGCGTCAGGTATTTTCCTTTGTTACAAAGGAAACCGTTGCGAAAAAGGTGATTGACGAGCTCTCTCCCAAATATAAGGAGAGAAACGGTGGTTACACCCGTATCGTTAAAATCGGCCCTCGCCGCGGTGACGCCGCTGAGATGGCAATTATTGAGCTTATCTAATTAATTTTTGATAGCACAAAAAAGAGGATGGTTTTACCATCCTCTTTTTGCATGCTGTTTTAACTATTTTAATTACCATTATTTACAATTATATATGCTTTTCTGTAACCGTCTTCTCTTAGGGCGGCAATTTCTTTACAATTAGGCGAAGAGTTTATGGAATATATCTTTGCACCTACCCGCAGACTATTTGAATCGCCATTCTGATTATTTTTATAGTTTGAAACACCCTGATACCTCTTCACTTCACCAATCTGTTCTAATAATTCATCTTGCTCTACTGGTGTATTGCTTACAAAGTAATATTGATTGTTGATATACAAATAATTGTAGTTGTACTCTTTTAGCTTTTGGCTAAGCAAGAACATACCTGATATAAAAACAATAACCAGAATAGCGGGAACATATCTTTTTGTTTTCATATGTTAGAACCTCGCAATAAGTTGAATTCTATTAAGTTTTCACAATCAACTTTTTCAGGTTGTTGGTATAGTAATCCGCAATATCAACCAAATAAAGGTAATCTTGTAATTTAACAAAATTCATTTCAAATCTGATACATCCTATTTCATCAGAACAACTAGTATCTGTTAAAGAATCACCATTTGAGTTCATTATTTCTTTCACATCGTTGTTCCAGTTGTTTACTTCTTTTTGTAATCTGTCTTTAAAACTACCTTCAACAATGAATGGGGCAAAATTATAGATGTTGTATTCTTTGTCGCTGTATACAATGTAATCTTTTAAATCTGCCATATTATAATGGTCAAGCTCAATCATTGTTTTGTACTTTGCACTACAATTTTCTTTTTTAAAAGCTTGTAAGCACATTAAGGGTAATGGAAGGATATCCCGATCAAGAGAAAAATAATTATAAATTGAAACGGTTGTATAACTGCCTAAAACAGGTCTGCTTAAATTATCGCTGTAAGATTTGATTCTGCTGTAATCTTCGATTTTGTTACCGTCAAAGATGAGATTCGGCGGTAAATTTATATGATAGCCTGCATCCTCTAAAGACATCCCATTTACGGCTTGCAATCCATCTACTCTGTATTCTTTGGGCGGCAAACTGCTTGCCGCCGCAGGTGCAGAGGCAGATTTAGCAAGAGGTTCCCACATAAAAAAGGCAGCTGCGCCCAAAAGCAATAAAGTATAGCGGCAGAAATATTCTTTTACTCATAAAAAACCTCATTTTAAAAGTAGACAGCAAATTATTAAAATAACTTGCTGTCTTCAAATAATTAATAATTTTCAAATATAACGTATCTATCAATTGACCATTTAGGGTAATAGTGACTTATTAGTGTACCCCCGATATCACTTTCTGGATCTCTAATGTATATTGATACTGATTCTTCAGATATCATATAATATCCATAAGCAACAACGTAATGTAAATTACTACTTTTTTTAAGCTTAAAACTACGGCTTTGTTTTTATTAATAGCACCTATCATTTGATCCTCAAAATCTATTTTGTTATTGAATCTTCCTGTTTTTGCATGCTGTAAACTCAGACTTTCGCAATCAGATTTTTTAGGTTGTTGGTGTAGTAATCCGCAATATCTACTAAATAACTGTAGTCTTCATATTTGGTAAGGTCTTTTTCAGTTGGCCTTATTCTATCCTCAGGCCAATCTTCTTCTGTAAAGGTTTTCTTTATCCGCTCATTATAATCAATCACCTTTTCGTTAAGTGCTTCTTTAAACGTTTTGCTATCTACAAAGCTAGCAAAATTATAAATTATTATATCATCATCAACGTATACAATATATTTTTTCAATTCGTCAACTGAGTAATAAACTTGATTAATATTTATTCTGGTATTTGTATTATAATTATCTTTTTCAAAAGCTTGCAAATACATATAAATAATTTCATCTGCACCGCTCATGTCAGGGAAAAGAACATTAACAATTGTGTATGTTCCAGGCAAAAACTTTGCCACATAGTTCTTATCAGTTGAAATGTAACTATATCCATACAGTGACTTATTATCACCAAAAGTTATATCCTCTGGTATTTTAATTTGATAATTTAGTTTTTCTAAAGACTTTCCTTCTAATATATCAAGCTCGGAAGATGCAATTTTTTGTTGCGTTGTGGTACTCATGTCAACAGATGTTTTGTTACGCAACAAATATAAAAATATAAAACCAAGTAGAGTTAACCCTATAAAAATCCATAGAAACAATTTTCTATTCATACAATAAATTCCTTTAGAAAAATTTGTAAGGTGCCGACTTATGAAAAGATAATTAAAGTCGTCCGCACCTTATTTACAGTATTTTATCCTATTATTACAAAACTTAAAATGCTTGAATCACGATAATAATCACTAAGGGTAGTTCGACCATAATCACCTTCTGGGTCACGAATGTAAATTGTTACGCTGCCTTCTGTAGTAATATAATAACCACATACTACAAAATAGTGGCTACCCCCTTTATCTACTCTAACAATCACAGGTTTATTTTGATTAATTGCTCCCATCATTGCGTTTTCAGTTTGAGTTCTATTTCCTGATTTTCCAGCAGTTGCAGTTTTCCCAATCAACGACGCTGCTCTTTTCGAGGTTTGATTACAGGATCATTTTTTTCTGTTCCATAATACTTTTTAGCAAAAGTGACAGGTGTTTCACTCGAGTTTCCAAAATGTCTTGAAATCATTGCATAGCTCATCATCGCACAGCCATGTGGACAAAAGGTAGTATGTCTACATGGATACTTTGTGCTTGCCCATCTAGAATCATCTTGCAATAGTAATGGAACGTTCAATTTTTTATAGTGGGGGCAGTTCTCAAAATGAATTTAGATTTACCAACAGATTTACGTACTAATGCGCCTTGCCGAGCATCGTCAATTTTCTGTCTATCACGTTATGCCAAAATTATAGATAATACTTTTTCCATAATGCGTCCTTCCTTTTAATGCTAAAGTAAATAACTAATGCGCACAGTTCTCTTAAGCATATGGTAACATATACACATTAGGCAGTCAAATAAAAAAAGTAAAAAAAAGTAAATTTATACAGAATAAAGTTAATTGATATTATAAAAAGCTATCTGCCGTGGGCAGATAGCTTTCGATTTATTTGTTGCCGTTAGCTACGAGGGAAAAAGCCTTGTGCTTTGACCAGACCCAGATTGGGTACCGCCTACAGGCTACGAGGTTTACAACTTTGTGAATTATACGCACCTTTCCCGCGGCTTACCTACAGGCGCTGCCCGACCCCACTTAGTTTTTAAGCGATTGCAGCGGTGCGGGAATACGTCCGCCGCGGTTGATAAACTGTGCAGGGCTGTACGTATTCAGCTCCATAACGGGGCCGAAACCGAGCAAACCGCCAAAGTCGAGCTCTTCGCCTTTCTTTTTGCCGATGGCGGGGATAAGCCGAACCGCTGTTGTTTTGGAGTTAACCATGCCGATTGCCGCTTCGTCTGCGATAATTGCCGAAATCACCTCAGGGGTGGTGTCGCCCGGAACTACAATCATATCCAAGCCAACCGAGCACACAGCGGTCATCGCCTCGAGTTTTTCAATGCGCAATGCACCGCAGCGAGAAGCGGCAATCATACCTGCATCTTCAGTAACGGGGATAAATGCACCCGATAACCCGCCGACATGCGAAGATGCCATTACGCCGCCTTTTTTCACTGCATCGTTAAGCAGGGCAAGCGCGGCAGTTGTGCCGTGGGCGCCGCACTTTTCAAGTCCCATTGCCTCAAGAATATAGGCAACCGAATCGCCTACCTCAGGTGTGGGAGCAAGCGAAAGGTCAACAATACCGAACGGCACGCCAAGGCGTCTGGATGCCTCGGTACCAACCAGCTGCCCCATACGGGTGATTTTAAACGCGGTTTTTTTAATCGTATCGGCAACGCCGGTGAGGTCGCAGTTCCCTGCCTTTTTCAGTGCGGCACGCACTACACCAGGCCCCGATACACCCACATTGATGACGCAATCTGGCTCACCCGGCCCGTGAAACGCACCTGCCATAAACGGGTTATCTTCGGGTGCGTTGCAGAACACCACCAGTTTTGCCGCACCAATGCAGTCGCGGTCGGCGGTGAGCTGTGCGGCTTTGAGCACCTGCTGCCCCATCAGCTTTACCGCATCCATATTGATGCCTGATTTTGTCGAACCAATGTTGACAGAGGAGCACACATGGTCAGTCACTGCCAAAGCTTCGGGTATCGACTCGATGAGAGCACGGTCGCCCGCTGCAAAGCCTTTATGTACCAGTGCTGAGTAACCGCCGATGAAGTTTACCCCTACCGCTTGGGCTGCACGCTCTAAGGTTTTGGCGTACTCCACAGGGTTGCCGCCGCTCGCAGCCGCAATCATGGCAATGGGAGTAACCGAAATGCGTTTGTTGATGATAGGGATACCGTATTCTGCCGAGATATCTTCACCTGTTTTAACCAAATCTTTTGCAAGACGGGTGATTTTGGCATAAATCTTTTCGCAGCTGCGGTGAATATCACTGTCACAGCAATCCAACAGAGAAATGCCCATGGTAATGGTGCGGATATCAAGATTTTCATCTTGTATCATTCGTATTGTTTCCAAAATATCATTGGTGTTTAACATGTTTTCGCTCCTTTACCGCTATATACGATGCATAGAATTAAAGATATCTTCGTGCATAACATGGATTTTTAAGCTCATATCGTTTCCAAGCTGATCCATTTTTGCCCCAAGTTCTTTAAAATCGCAATTAAGATTGGAGATGTCCACCATCATAATCATTGCAAACATATCCTGCATAACCGACTGGGTTACGTCATTTACATTTGCATTGCACGCCGCACAAATTGCAGAGACTTTCGCCAAAATGCCTACCATATCTTTTCCTACAACAGTAATAACTGCACGCATAATGAGTACCTCCGAATATATAAATTTTGTTACTTACACAATAAAGTCTTCCAACTCTTCAAGCAGCGCTTTGCAGCTTGCGTCGGAGGGCATATAAAAGTTTACACCCAGCAGATTGGTTTCGGTAATCGACGCGGCATCCGGCGCACAGCTGCGTTTGAACTGTCCGCCGAAAAACCGTTTGATGAACAAAACCAGTTTGTCTTTGATATCTTCAGCGTCAAGCTGTGTACCAAACGCCACGCAGGCATAGCGGTACAGCTTAACCGGGCGAAAACCGTATTTTATAAAATAATAAGTGAAAAAGTCGTGCAAATCGTATTTTCCAAGAATATCCTCGGTTTTTTGCACTATTTCACCGTTATTGTCGGCAGGTAAAAGTTCGGGGCTTACAGGGGTATTTAAAATATCCTTTAAGACACTGCGAATCTCTTTGCCTTCGAACAAATCGCTATCGGCTGCGTATTTTACGGCAGCACGAACCATATTCTTAGTAAGGCAAATATTTACGTTAAAATTGGCGAGGTGGTCGCCGCCGAAAGTGCACCATCCCAAAGCTTCTTCCGAGAGGTCGCCGGTACCCACTACAAGCCCGCCGTTTTGGTTGGCGAGGTCAAGCAGAATCTGCGTGCGCTCGCGTGCCTGTGCGTTTTCGTAGGTGACATCGTGTATATCCGGGTTGTGCCCGATGTCTTTAAAATGCTGTAAGCAGGCTTCTTTAATCGGTATTTCACGGCATTCGCAGCCAAGCAGTTCAATGAGGCTGAGTGCGTTTTGGTAAGTGCGATCGGTGGTGCCGAAACCGGGCATTGTAACAGCAAGGATGTTGCTCGCAGGCAGGCCCATACAAGCGATTGCACGTGCCGAAACCAACAGAGCCAGCGTACTGTCCAGCCCGCCCGAGATGCCCAGAACCACGCGCTGGATGCCGCTGTTTTGCAGGCGATTCATCAAAGAGGATACTTGCAGTGCAAACAACTCACTGATATAGGCGTCGCGGTTAGAATAGTTGAGAAACGGGTTTTGAGGAATGCGGCGTAAAATACCCTTTTTAGTTTCTTCAACGTCGATGGTATAATAGGGTTTTACATAAACCCCGCCGAGCTTTTGAGAGCCGATGATATCCAAATCGATATCTGCGTTTACAATATCCGCATAGGTTTCGGGGTCGGCATTTTTGTGAGCAATAAAGCGCATTTCATCGCCGCATTCGTAAATACCGGCAAACCCGCCAAACAGGTGCGGTGAAGAAGTATCGCCCGTACCGCCGTTGCAAAGCGCGATGGCACAGCCTAACGACTTTGATATCAAACGCACTGCGCGGCGTACATCGCTGATATAGCCTGCATAAATAGGTGCACAAGAGGGGCACAAAACCAAGTCGCATCCGCTTGCAAGAATATCGGCTGTTTTTAGTGTGAGTTTGTCTGGTGTGCACGAAAGCACGGTAAAACGGCAGCCACCCACACTAAACACGGTATTGGCGGGCAGCACTTTATCCGAGTATTCGCCGTCAAACTGCATGGTAACGCTTTTTTCGGCAGGCACAAAGCCAATCAATTCTCCTTTGTGCAGTACCGCGCAAACCGGTGCGGGTTTATTCCAGTCGTCAATCACAAGCCCCGCTATCACAAAGCAAGGCATATCCGCAGTAATCAGGCGCAGCTCGTCCAACGCATTTTTGGCGCTGTCGAGCAAAGCAATATTATGAAACAAACTGCCACAGCCTGCAGATGTTAATGCAAAGCTGGGCAGAACAATAATGTCGGGGGAGCTTTCGCGTACCTCGTCGATGGCGTTACAAATAGAGTCCAGGCATTCATCGGGACGCATAGAACGCACTCGATTGGAGATGCAGCAAACACGGATGAGAGAATTCATTAGCCACACCCTTTCTAATCAATAATAGATAAAATAATTCTATCACATTTGCACAATTAGTCAAATAAAAAGTTGTGTGTACATCTATAAAAAATAAAGTAAATGTGATACAATAAACTCATTGTAGATTTACCAAAATTTTTATATTGGCAAGAGCCAATTTCCATACAATATGCCTAACAACAAAAGGAGTTGTTTTTATGCTTTACAACCTATTTGACAGCCATACGCACAGCGATAATTCTTTTGATGGAATTCACTCTATTATGTTTATGTGCGAAGCAGCCATCCAAAAGGGGCTTTTGGGTATTGCTGTAACCGACCATGCCGACATGGATTATTTAGAAGAACAACAGTTTTTACAGCGCCTCAAACAGTCTTACTTTGATGTGCGCAAGGCGCGAATGGCGTTTGGCAACAGCTTTATTTTATCGTCGGGGATAGAGCTTGGCGAACCGGACGTAGATTATGAACTTGCCGAGCGTACCCTCCATCTTGAAAATTTTGATTTTGTAATTGGCTCAATACATACAATCGACGATAAAAATGACTTTTATTACAGCGATTTTCGGCAAACAGACCCGTATTATGTGCTCGACCGCTATTTTGAGCGTTTGCTGCTGCTCGCACAGTGGAACAAATTCGATGTGCTGGGGCATATCACTTACCCGATGCGTTACATCGCTCGTGATGGCAGAACAGACGTTACCCTCGAACGTTACGACGAGATTGTAGATGAAATTCTCAGGCTGATTGTGCAGGGCGGCAAAGGCATTGAAATAAACACCTCTGGCTTAAGGCAGGATTTGGGCGAGACCATGCCTGCCATCAAGTACCTGAAACGATATAAAGAGCTTGGCGGAGAAATTATCACCATTGGTTCGGACGCACACCGAGCCGAGCATTTAGGCAGCGGAATTGCCGACGGAATGGAACTGGCAAAAGAGGCCGGCTTTGCCTATTTTAGTTTTTACAAGCACCGCGAGCCGCGCATGTTGACAATTTACTAGCAGGGCTTTGCAATTTGGCAGGATGTAACTTGCAAAAGCAGGTAAACTGTGATAAAATTTGCCTTAATCACCACGGTCAGACGTGGTAATAATTTGAAAAAGATGGAGTGAAAGTGTCATGGATAAACTGTTAAAATTACTCGAAGATAACGCCAGAATGTCAAACGCGCAGCTGGCCGTCATGCTTGATACAAGCGAGGAGAAAGTGACCGCCGCCATTGCGCAGTACGAAAAAGATGGCGTCATCCATGGCTACACTACCTTGATAGACTGGGAGAAAACAGGCAGAGACCTTGTGATGGCACGTATCGAAATTAAAGTTTCACCAAAAAAGGACAGAGGCTTTGAAGAAATTGCCGAAACCATTATGGAGTTTGATGAAGTAGAAACGGTATATTTGATGAGCGGAGGTTACGACCTTGCGCTTACCGTAAAAGGCAAAACCTTTAAAGATGTTGCCATGTTTGTGGCACACAAGCTGTCTCCGTTGGATTCTGTGCTTTCTACAGCAACGCATTTTGTGCTGCGCAAATACAAAGAGCGCGGCTTTAAAGTTGTCGGCGAGGAACACGACGAGAGGAGTGTCACTCTGCTGTGATAAATTACGAAAACATACTTTCGGGTAAGGTGAAAACCATCAAACCCTCCGGTATCAGAAAATTTTTTGATATCGCTGCGGAAATGGATGATGTCATCTCGCTCAGCGTTGGTGAGCCCGATTTTAAAACCCCGTGGGAGATCCGCGAGGCGGGGATTCGTTCGCTTGAAAAAGGTAAGACTTGGTACACTGCAAATGCAGGCTTAACTGAACTGAAAGAGGAGATTTGCAGTTACCTAAAACGCCATTTCAACTTAACCTATCAGCCCAAAGGCGAAACACTGGTAACGGTAGGCGGTTCCGAGGGGATTGACATCTGCATCCGTGCACTGGTGAACCCCGGCGAAGAGGTAATTGTGCCCGAGCCATGCTATGTTTCGTATGCGCCCATTGCAGAACTTACCGGTGCTGTGGTGGTGCCCATTGCAACCAAAGCAGAAAATGGCTTTCGCCTTACGGCAGAAGAACTCAAAGCGGCAATCACACCCAAAACCAAGCTGCTGATACTGCCATTCCCCAACAACCCAACCGGTGCGGTTATGCGCCGCGAGCACCTGGAGGCGATAGCCGATGTGCTGCGCAGTACCGATATCATGGTGCTTTCGGATGAAATTTATGCAGAGCTTACTTATGGCGATAACCGCCATGTTTCTTTTGCTGAAATAGATGGAATGTGGGAACGCACCATTCTCATCAACGGCTTTTCCAAAGCATATGCCATGACAGGCTGGCGTTTAGGCTATGCCTGCGGGCCGGAACCCATCATTAAGCAGATGACCAAAATTCATCAGTTTGCCATTATGTGTGCACCTACCACCAGCCAGTATGCGGCAATTGTGGCGCTGAAAAACTGTGATGAGCAGATTGCAAATATGCAAAACCAATATGATATGCGCCGCCGCCTGCTGGTGAGTGAGATGAACAAGCTGGGGCTTACCTGTTTTGAGCCGGAGGGTGCGTTTTACGTGTTCCCCTGTATCAAGTCTACAGGCATGACCTCGGATGAATTCTGCGAAAAGCTTTTGCGTACCAAAAAGGTTGCGGTTATCCCCGGTACCGCGTTTGGAGACAGCGGCGAGGGCTTTGTACGAATTTCTTACTCCTATTCCATCAACCATTTGATGGAAGCGGTGAAACGAATCGAAGCATTTATCGGCGAATTGAAGTGAATCGACCGTTACGGCACCGAAAACAGCAATAGCGGCATGGTAGCCGTATAGCAACAGGAGGTTCTCTTGGACAAAGTATCGATTATAACCACAGAAGATTACAGCCCGTATTTACTGGACTCAGCGGTTGAAAGTCATTTTCAACTGCTGGGTCTTGACTCTTTTTTGCACCCAGGTTTGCGTGTAACACTCAAACCCAACCTGCTGATGAAGCGCACCCCCGCAGAGGCAACCACCACACACCCCGAGGTGGTGGCGGCGGTGGGACGCGCGCTGAAAAAACGCGGCATCACCGACATTACTTTGGCGGACAGCCCCGGAGGATTGTACACGGTGGGGGCGCTTACCGGCATTTATAAAACCTGCGGTATGGCAGATATGGCACAGCGCGAAGGGGTACAGCTCAATTACGATACAGGCTGGCAAGAGATTACCACCCAAACACAGCGTGTTACAAAGTTCAATATCATCAACCCTGTTGCACAGGCAGATTTGGTAATCAACATCTGCAAACTGAAAACCCACTGTATGACGGGGCTTTCGGGTGGGGTGAAAAACCTCTTTGGCTGTGTGCCGGGGCTGCAAAAACCCGAATTTCACTATCGTTTTAAAAATGCGGATGAGTTTAGCGATATGCTGATTGATTTGTGCGAAACGGTAAAACCTGCTATCACCTTTGTAGATGCTGTGGTATCGATGGAAGGGGACGGGCCGTCAAGCGGCAACCCAATTCATACAGGGCTGACGCTGTGTGCGGCAAACCCTTATGCACTCGATGTGGTGCTGTGCAGGCTCATCCGTATGGAAGAAAAACAAGCACTTACGGTAAAAGCCTCATTTGAACGCAAGCTTGCACTGTACTATGATGATATAGAACTGGTGGGGGATTCGCAAAAGATAAATTCGGTTGCAAACTTTCGTATGCCTGCAACCAAATCGGTGGACTTCAATACACGTCTGCCAAACTGGATGCAAAGCGCGGCGAATTTTATTACTGACCGTTGGTTGGTGCCAAAACCTGTAATCCACCGCAACCAATGCATAGGCTGTGGCAAGTGCGCCGAAAGCTGCCCTGCCAAAACCATTGCGTTGCACAAACGCAAAGCGTACATCAATTATCAAAATTGCATCAAGTGCTACTGCTGCCACGAAATGTGCCCTGTCAAGGCAATTCATGTAAAGCGCAGCAAACTGTTAAGTTCTTGAGGGAGGCTGCCATATGCCAAGCGTAAAATTGAAAGCACCCGCAAAAATCAACCTCACACTGGATGTGGTGGGCAAACGGGAAGACGGTTACCACTATATGGAAATGGTAATGCAGGCGGTAGACCTGTACAATCTTGTAACAGTGGAGCTGACCGATACACAAGGCATTGCCATTACCTGCTCGAACCCCGAAGTGCCGTGCGATGAACGCAACGTGTGCCATAAGGCGGCGCGCCATTTTTTTGCTGCAACGGGTATTCAGCCGCAAGAGGGTTTGGCAATTGATATTCGTAAAACCATACCAATGGAGGCAGGGCTTGCAGGCGGCAGTACGGACGCGGCAGCCACGCTTGTTGCACTCAACGAACTGTACCGCACCAACCTTACCCGCGAGCAGTTGTGCGAAATTGGGGTAAAAGCGGGCGCCGACGTACCATTCTGCATTGTAGGCGGTACTGCGGTAAGCGAGGGAATTGGAGATTTGCTCACCAATTTGCCGCCCATGCCCCCCTGCTGGATTGTAATTGCAAAGCCGTACGAGAGCATGAAAACACCCGAGTGCTTTGCCCGCTACGACAACACCGTGATTGAAAATCGCCCCGACATCGACAGTATGGCGGTGGCAATCATCGCTCAAGATTTGCACGGCATTGCTCAACATCTGTGTAATGTGTTTGAGCAAGTAACCGCCTTTGAAAGCGTAAGTGAAATGAAACGTGTTATGCAAGAATACGGCTGTTTGGGCGCTGCCATGACAGGCAGCGGAACCGCAGTGTTTGGCTTGTTTGCAAACAAGCGGCTTGCACGACGCTGTATGAACAAACTGATGGGCAGTTGTAAATCGGTATTCATCGCACGCCCCATCAACCATGGCGTAAAAATTACAGAGATTACTGAATAATACCATATTTTCCCGTCCACACTAGAGATAACATCTTAGTAAGGGCGGGATTTTTACATATGAAACGCTGGGAGCTTTCTATACTGATTGGACTAATTTTATCAATTATAACTAGTAGCATTACAGGGTTTGCCGCGCAGTGCGACGTAGTGCGAGACAGCACCATTCGCCTGCACATTTTGGCAAACTCCGACAGCAAAAGTGACCAAGCACTCAAACTGATGGTACGTGACGCCGTACTGACCGAAGCAGCCGATGTATTCGGCGGTGCACCCACCAAACAACGTGCTGTAGAACTTGCACAGCAAAACATAAACAAGATTACTGCGGTGGCAGAAAAAACTTTGCGCGCAAACGGATGCAACGATAAAGTAACCGCGCAGGTGGTAAACATGTTTTTTGCAACGCGCCAGTACGGCAATGTGGTGATGCCTGCGGGGCACTATGATGCGGTGCGTATTCTGATTGGTGAGGCAGCGGGTAAAAATTGGTGGTGTGTGATGTTCCCGCCCATGTGCCTGCCTGCTGCCGAAAAAAAGCAGAGCAACGAAATTACCAAAGCAGAGCAGGTGCTTATTACTGCACAGCCCGAATATGAGCTGAAATTTGCAGTGGTAGAAGCGTACGAAAAGCTCAAAGAAGAGTGGCAAGAAAGGTTCGGCACGCATAAAAGTAATGAGAAAAGCAAGAATATGTCTACCGCCGCACCACCAAAGCAAAGTAAATAGATGCATATTGTGTTACGATTCAAACAATGCCCGACCGCACTTTTGTGCGGTTGGGCATTCTTTATCTGCTAACAAAAGGATGGCAGACAGCTTTTAACTACTTGACAAAGTAAGCCCTGCATGATAAATTAAGTAGTATGTAGTAAGTAGACAGCATATAATAAAAGGGATACATCAAAATAATATGTTTTCGCAAATTCAACCGCCACAAGTCTTTCAGTAAAAAATGCTTGGAATAAGCGAATATTATTGTAAGGAGAGATTGTTACGAGAGACCTAAAATTAACAGAAAGTTTTTCGATGATTGCATTAAATGCGCAGGATAGCCTGCATATGACAACCGTAAAAAAAGTTGCACTGCGTTGCATAGCGGCTGCGGTAATTTTAGAAACCTACCTAAACAACAGTTTTATACAAACTGAAGGTAAATTGAGTTTAAAACATGATGATTACAGCCAACTTGAATTGATGTTCTATCAAGAAGCGGTGTTAAAACCTTTATTACACAAAAAAGATGCCCAAATGCGCGATTTAAATTGGTGGTTAAAAAGGGCTTCTATGCTGCCCAACAGACAATTGAAGCTGGTAGAACGTACAATAGCAGATTCTCTGAAGGGTATGCATTTGCTTGAAGAAATCCCCAACCTTCTGGGGTGCGACCTGTACTATACATCCGCAGATGTGACAATCAAAGAATATCGCAGCAATGTGGAAGAATACACAGGAATTACCGAGAGTCTGCGGGCAGAAATTCTCGAAGATGGTGTTATAGCAGATGAGACAATTTGTATGCTTTGGCTTTTACGTGAAAGCGGCGGATTGCATGATATCTTTTCAAATAATGAGTTGGAAATAGTAACAAACAGAATGAATGAGCTCTATCAGAGCTCTTCGCTAGCAAAAGCAGTCTTCCCAATCAATATACATCAAGATATTGAGATAATAATAAAGGGGATCCTCAATTCAAAAAAGCTGGCAATCAAAAATTCTGTGGGGACAGGTGTAAACTTTGCTTTTCCTGTATTTGAGCGCTCGCAATCTGTTTTTATTGAAACAGAGGCTTGGTTTTCCAACTCCGAGCAAAGGCTAAAAGATGTAAAAGCGCGGTTAGAGTCCAAAGGTCATATCTATAAAGTGATGCACGAAGGTGAAGTTCCGCTAATTAAAGTAGATAATATTGTGTATGAAGCAATCCCCGCAGCGATTGGGGGCAGAGTACCCATTCATGGTGTTCGTCTGCGCAAATACTCAATTTAAAGGAGTTGAGTAAAATTGTCGAGACAACGATCTATGGATTCCATCTTAGCATCTGATTTTGTAACGATTGGCGAACTGGTAAGGCTTACGAATTGCCGGTATAGTACCCTGAAATTTTATACAGAGGAAGGGATGCTGCCATTTGAACAGGCGGAAGAAAACTTGACAAGAAGGTTTCCCCGTGAAAAAGCAATTGCGCGAATTGAAAAAATTCAGATGTTAAAAAAGCAGGGGCTAAGTATCCCTGAAGTAAAAAAACTACTGGATAAACATTGATAGAAAAAGTCGGTGGTAATAGAAAAAGGGGTGCATTCATGAAACGTCTTACTGGAATTATTTTTTTAATTGTTACGATGCTTGTTTGCACTAGCTGTACTGCTATGCCGAGCAATACCCAACAAGAGGATAGCAGCAGCTTTACATCATTCAGTACAGCAGATTTATCGAATGAGAAAATTCCTTCGCAAAACGAAAACTACTATTTCTCATTTGAGGATGATTTACCGCAAGACTTGCCACCGCAGTTGATTGAAGACAATGAAACGGCTTATCGGTTATCACTCACAGTGAGTAATTTTTTGTTCTATGGCGGAAACCGCTTGGATGATTTTGATGAAAAAACAAAAGAAAATGCCGTAGGAGTTTTGGAAACGGCTATCTTCCATACAACCCCTTTGAATTTAAACTATTCTTATGGGGTGGGTGAAGGTTTTGTGTGCGAAGATTATCCCAATCACGCTATCACAAAACTTGTGGAAACACTGGTGCGGGATGGGAGAGAGCCAACGGCAATTTTTTATGCAGATGATGTAAAAGATACAGCGAAAAAATTGTTTGGGCAGGCGGTAAAGTATAAAGACGCCGATGTAGCATTCTATGGGTATTTTCCTGAGGAAAAGGTATATGTTCAGTTTGGAGAGCTATCAGGTCCCAGATTGCCTTATCCGCAGATAACTTCTTATAGCAAAACAGAACAGGGTTACACCTGCGATGCGGTTTTGGTTGCAGCTCTGGACAAGGACACACCCATAACCATTGACGATATAACGCTGACCAAAGAAAATTTTGAGGAGCTAACCGCAAAAACTGCAAAATATAGATATACGTTTACAAATCAAACAGATGGAATATTTATTTTAACAGGACTTAAAATTTTAAAATAAGCAGATGAAATCGCGGTAATTTTGTTTTTAACAATCTGTTACATTACGAAGTATATTTCAATCTGCTTTTGCAGCAACAAATTGTAAAAGAGCGTTTCGCCACACCGGCGGCGAGTACTACTTCTTTTGTAAAACGACAAAAGAAGTGTACCAAGAAAAGCGTTTTAGGCTACGAAAGCAGTCTCGCGCCCTGCGCGACGTTCTTAATGAAACCCCTTTTGAGGATAGGGGTTTCAAACTTCCCCAAACCTTTTTATGATAATCTGTAATTTAAACGGAACTTTCTATTCTATATTGGTGCACCAATTATGCGAAGCGCAGCTTTATTTTGCGCCCCTGTTTTCGTCTTCTCGCCCGAATAAATATTCTAACGAAACGTTTAAAATTTTTGATATTGCATCAATTTCTATATCCGTAACAGTGCGTTCGTTGTTTTCTAAACGTGAAAATGACCATGGGCACACATAAATACCCATCAACTCTAATTTCACGGACAGTCCTTTTTGGCTTATTTTTTGCTTTTTCCTTTCTTCACGAATGTATTTACCTACAATATTATTTTTAGCTCCATCAATAATCCTTGCCACAAATTTCACCTCACATCTTTTAATAAAACATAACCAGTATAAACTAAAAAAGAATAAATCCTGTCCTATAACAAGACAAACAAAAAATAAAAACAATGCATTGTGAAGCACAAAATATAAAAATATATGTGGCAACGAAATTTGCCATCTGTGTATTGATAAATATCATCTGCAAGATTGTAAAAGATGTGTTTTTCTTGACAAGTAAGCCTTAATATCCTATAATACAGAAGATAATGTAAACATGCGTTGAAAAGACCAATCAAGCCTGCTTGGCACCCACAGAGAGAGGATTGCTTTGCTGAAAAATCCTTGTTGCCGCTGTTTGATAGCCATCTTGGAGCACCGCAAGAAATTGCGGCGTTTGCCCTTGCGTTAAAGGGGTGCAAAGTGGCACAGAAATGTGCAATTTGGGTGGTACCACGGAGTATTGTTTAGACCTTCGTCCCTATCGGGATGGAGGTCTTTCTGTATTTTTTACAACTAATTGGCATATTTTAATGATTTAATACAAAGAGGAGAGTACACGCAAATGAAGTGGATGGGACTGAATGAAATTCGAGAGAAATATCTCTCTTTTTTCGAAAGCAAAGGACATACAAGACTTCCCAGTTTTCCGTTGATTCCGATTGATGACAACAGCCTGCTGCTGATTAACTCCGGCATGGCACCGATGAAAAAATTCTTTTTAGGGCAGGCGGTTCCTCCGAATAAACGCGTTACCACTTGCCAAAAGTGCATCCGCACACCCGATATTGAAAACGTGGGCAAAACGGCTCGCCACGGCACCTTTTTTGAGATGCTGGGCAACTTTTCGTTCGGCGATTACTTTAAAGTAGAGGCTACCGCTTGGGCGTGGGAATTCCTCACCAAGGTGATGGAGATGCCGGAAGACCGCCTCTGGGTTACCATCTACGAAGACGATGATGAGGCATTTGAGATTTGGACAAAAAAAGTGGGTATCTCCGCCGAAAAAATTGTGCGCATGGGCAAAGAGGATAACTTCTGGGAGATTGGCTCCGGCCCCTGCGGCCCTTGCTCCGAAATCCATTGGGACAGAGGCCCAGAATTTGGTTGCGGTAAACCCGGCTGTGCGCTTGGCTGCGATTGCGACCGCTACATGGAGGTTTGGAACCTTGTATTCTCGCAGTTTGACGGCGATGGCAAAGGCAACTACGAGCGCCTTGAACATCCGAACATCGACACCGGTATGGGGCTTGAGCGCCTTGCGTGTGTTATGCAGGGTGTCAACAACCTGTTTGAAGTAGATACCGTACAGAATATTATGCAGCATATCCGCAAAATTGCGGGTGTTGAATACGGCAAAGAATACAAAACCGACGTATCTCTGCGCGTTATTACCGACCATATCCGTAGCACCGTGTTTATGATTGGCGACGGCGTTATCCCCTCCAACGAGGGCAGAGGCTACGTGTTAAGAAGATTACTCCGCCGTGCTGCACGCCATGGCAGACTGCTGAATATCAACGAACCGTTTTTGTATAAAGTTTGCGAAACAGTGATTAAAGAAAACGAAACCGCTTATCCTGAACTGATTGAGAAAAAAGATTACATCCAAAAGGTAATCAAAGTGGAAGAAGATCGTTTTGCCAAGACCATTGATATGGGTATGGAAATGCTCAACAACCTGATGGACAAACTTTCGGCAGATAGCATCAACGGCAAGCTGCTTTCGGGCGAAGAAGCATTTAAACTGTACGATACGTTCGGTTTCCCCATCGACCTCACCAAAGAGATTATTGCAGAACGTGGCATTGAGGTGGACGAGGACGAATTTAAGCGCCTGATGAACGACCAACGTGACCGTGCCAGAACCGCACGCCTTTCGGGCAATGTCATCAGCTGGGCAGATGATATTTTTGCCGATTTAAAAGAAGAACATGTCAACTTTACCGGCTACGCTAAATTGGCAGACGAGGGCAGCATCATAGCAATGGTAAAAGACGGCGAAATGGCCGACAGCATGCATGCAGGCGACAAGGGTACAATTATCCTCGACCAAACCCCGTTTTATGCAGAAAGTGGCGGACAAATCGGCGACACCGGAGTGCTGAAATTGGGCGATAATCTGTTCCATGTTTACGAAACCAAAAAGACCGCCACAGGCTTATTTTTGCACAACGGTGAGATGGCAAGCGGAATGCTGACTATGGGCAATAAAGTTACCGCAATCATTGATGACGAGCGCCGCCGCGCGATTATGCGCAACCATACTGCTGCTCATCTGCTGCAAAAAGCACTGATTGATGTACTGGGCAACCATGTGCAGCAGGCAGGCCAGTTGGTGGACGAAGGCCGTGTGCGTTTTGACTTTACCCACTTCAGCGCCATGACACCCGATGAAATAAAACGAGTTGAAGATATTGTAAACGGGCTGATTATGCATGCGTACGATGTATGTATTAAAGAGATGCCCATTAAAGAGGCAAAAGAAATGGGCGCAACTGCCTTGTTTGGCGAAAAATACGGTGATGTGGTGCGCGTGGTAAACGTATCGAACGAGAGCATTGAGCTGTGCGGCGGTACGCATGTTTCCAACACCTCCAAAATTGGTTTGTTCAAAATCATTTCCGAAAGCTCGGTTGCGGCGGGTGTACGCCGAATTGAGGCTGCTACCGGTTTAAATGTACTGGAGCTTTTCAATGAAAACCAAGATATGATGCTCAAAACTGCTGAAAACCTCAAGGCAAGTAACCCGCACGAGCTGGTGGCAAAATCCGCTCAGGTTATGGCAGAGCTGAAAGATAAAATCAGAGAGATTGAAGAAATCAATGTGAAAATTGCCGAGGCAAAATCGAATGAGCTGTTTGCCCAAGCAAAAGAAGTATGCGGAGTAAAATACATTTGCGCTTCGTTTACCGGTACCAAACCGGAGGCAATTCGCGCAATGTGCGATAAAATCAAAGCAGAGGCACCCAACATGGTTGGTGTTATCTCCACCGTTACCGATGGCAAAGCATCTATTTTTGCATCTTGCGGTAAAAATACCATTGAAAAAGGGATGCATGCAGGTAAACTGATAAAAGCAATTTGTGAGTTTGTGGGCGGTAAAGGCGGTGGACGCCCAGACAGCGCGCAGGGTGGTGCAACCGAATTGTTTAAAATTGACGAAGCATTTGCACAGGTGCCGTCGCTCATTGAAGAAATGGTAGGCAAAAAATAAAAAATGGCGGGGGCATCCCCGCAGGAGGCGAAAAATGATGGATTGTTTATTTTGTAAAATTGCAGCCGGTGAAATCCCCTCCAAAAAAATTTATGAGGACGATAAGGTATTGGCGTTTTATGATATTGACCCCAAAGCGCCAGTGCATTTTTTAGTCATCCCCAAGCAGCACATCCCCAGTGCGGATTACATTACAGCTGAAAACAGCGCCATTGTAGGCCATGTGTTTGAAGTAATAGCCAAAATTGCTGCCGAATTAAAGCTCGAAAAAGGCTATCGCGTTGTAAATAACTGCGGTGAGCACGGCGGACAAACCGTTGAGCACCTGCATTTTCATATTTTGGCAGGCAGAAGTTTGGCGTGGCCTCCGGGCTGAGGTGCTTTGCGCAAATCCTTTAAGGTTAAATCTTTGAAAGAGGTGTCATGATGGACAAATACTATAAACTCACAGTTGCGGGTTTGGAGCGCGACCTAAAAATCTGCCCTGTTAACGAACATCTGGATATTGCATCCTTTATTATGTTTAGTGATGTGGAGCTGACGGTGCGCTGTGCGGAAGAACTGCTCAAGCTTGCACCTGAGTTCGATGTACTGCTTACCGCAGAGGCAAAGAGCATCCCGCTTGCATACGAAATGGCGCGCCAGTCGGGCAAGCCGTATATTCCCGTACGCAAAGGCAAAAAAGCTTATATGACAGACCCTGTGTGTGTAAATGTAAAATCAATCACAACGGCAAATGTGCAGACGTTGTACCTCGACAAAAAAGATTTGGATTCGCTTAAAGGCAAACGTGTGCTGATTGTGGATGATGTCATCAGTACAGGTATGTCGCTAAAAGCGCTGGAGGAATTTGTTGAAAGGGCACACGGTACCATTGCCGCAAAAGCTGCCGTACTTGCCGAAGGCGATGCAGCCGACAGAACCGATATTATCTTTTTGGAAAAACTGCCGTTGTTTTTTAAATAGCTTTTTAATCCCAGAAAGTACACTTTAAGATGGACCGCATAGTTTTTTGCGGGATGTACGGGCGTTTTCCGATCGTATCCCAGTAAAGAATAAGTGAGGTAACACAAATGAAGCGACCGATTGCTGTAATAGGGCTGACCTATCTTTTCACAGCGGCGGTCGCTGTTTGTTTTTCTTGGGCAGTTTGCCTTTGGGCGGGTGCGGCAATGGGTGCTTTTGGGCTTTTGGCACTGTTTTCGCATCACCCGATGAAACGCTGCGTCAGCACGGTGCTGCTTACGGCAAGCATTGCGTGCATGGCAGTGATGCTGTTTACGTTGTGGCAAATTGAGCCGCAGAGGGCGTTGGAGGGCAAAACGATACCCGTTGCGGGTACGGTAAGCAAGGTGACGAGTGCGCACTCGATTGAATTAAAGCTTGACAATGGCACAGTCATGGCGGTGTCTTCGCGCGAATCGCTCGATGCCGAAATCGGCGATCGTTTTTCAGGGACGGTTGCACTATCGCTTTACGAAAGCAATAACAATTCTTTATATGCAAATCGCAAAGCCAAAACCGTACCTTTGCGCGGCTTTGTATTGGGTGGCTATACCGTTGAACCGCCTCAAGGCGCCATTCGCGGTTGGCTGTACCAGCAGAAACAAACCATGAGCAACGGGGTGCGCCGCATGCTGCCCAAATACCAGGGTAATGTGCTTGCGGGTATGCTGCTTGGGCAGAGGCACCTTATTGCCCGGGAAATAGCAGATGATTATTCTGCATCAGGTATTTCGCACATTCTTGCAATTTCGGGGCTTCATATTGCAATGATTGCAGGCTTTTTTCAAATTATGTGGTGGGGGCTGCACTTGGGCAATCGGCTGAGTTGTATTCTTACTGCCGCTGCCATTGTGCTGTACATGGCTCTGGTGGGGTTTACGCCATCGGTGGTACGTGCGGGTGTTATGCTTATTTTGCACCTGATAGCAAAGCTTGTATCGCGCAGGGCAGATTCGCTTACCTCCCTTGCCGTTGCAGGGCTTGTTATTTGTTTGCCCAACCCGCTTGCCGCAAGTGATGTAAGCTTTCAACTCTCCTTTACAGCAACGCTGGGTATTGTACTGCTTTCAGCCAAAATGAGCGATGCCATAGAAAAACGACTGGGGCAAACACGTTTCCCCCGAATACAGCAATTCTTTGCATCGGCGTTGGCAATGACCCTGTGCGCAACGCTGTTTACCCTGCCTGTGATGGTATTCAGCTTTGAACAGGTGGCGCTTTATGCGCCGCTTACCAACCTGCTTATTGCGCCGTTGATTCCGCTGGTTATGGTGTTTGGGTTATTTGCGGCTGTGCTGAGTGCGGTACCGTTTATCAGTGTGGCTGCGGTACCGTTTGCATTTTTATCAGGCATTCTGGTTAACATCATATCGTCTGTATCGGCATTGATTGCAGCACTGCCGTTTTCACAGCTCCCTGCAGGAGCGGGCTTTGTGTCTGTTTGGATGTTAGGGGCAGCGGTGCTCATTGGATTGACGGCACTGCACCCCACACAAAAAAAGATAGCGGCGTGCTCAGCACTGTGCGCTATCTCGCTCATGACAGGGATATTATCTTACCAGCTGGTGCTGCGGGGCGCAGTAAGCATCACGACCCTTATCACAGAAAATTCTGTGGTGTTCATAGCAGTAAAAGACAGGAGAGCGGCAGTGCTCGGTGACATCAACAGCAAAAGTGATGTGTATCGTGTGCAGGCGGTGCTCAAGCGATATTCTATCGACGGCATCGACCTGTTGGCGTTACAGCCCACCGCAAAGCAGCGGAACGGTGCAGTGGGCAGTTTGTTTCACCTTTACCCTGTGGGTGCTGTGGTTCTGGGTAAAGATGATTGCGCCGATGAGCGCATTGCAATGGCTGCACAAGCCGCAGATGCTGTGTACGAGTGGGGCGATATGCGAATTACACTGTTTGGCGGCGATGAGGTGCAGCTGTATCAAAACGATATTTCGGCTGAATTTAGCGGCATAAAAACTTCCATTCTGACAGGGAAATGTGATATACTAAGCAGTAGCAGGCGGTTTGGCTGCTGCGACATTGCCGTTTTGGCAGGGGGTATTCCGCAGGGCATCGGCAACCTGCGCTGCAATACACTTATCACCAACCGCATTTACGGCGGCGAGGTACATGCCGGGCTTGCAACATCCACCTATGTCATGGACGAGGACAAGCCTGAGATAAGCTATATTGTAAAAAATGATAGGCTGAAAATGCTTGAAGACGGATAGAATGTTCTGCAAATAGGCAGAAAGGGGGCAAAAATTTGATTTATAAAGCAGAGGCCGATTTTGCGGCAAAACTTAAGAATTATGCCCCGCATAATGTTTACTTTTTGTATGGCGAACAAAACTACCTCAAAAAGATGTATGTGAAAAAAATTATTGATAAAACAGTGGATAAGACATTTGCAGATTTTAACCTCAACCGTTTTGACGGTACAAGTGCCGGCATGGATGAAATATCGGATGCAGTAGAGGCATTGCCGATGATGGCACAGCGCAAATGTGTAGTCGTCAACGACCTTGATGTGGGTAAACTTTCGGCAACGGAAAATAACAAACTTAAAGAACTGCTGTCATCCCCGCCCGAAACAACGGTACTGGTTTTTACCACTACCGATGTTACAGTGGATTTAAAGAAGAGCGCAAAATGGAAAGCTTTTATTAAGTTGGTAGATGCCGTAGGTGATGTGGTAGAGCTGGGCAATCGTTCTTCGGGCGACAACAATCGCTTTTTAAAAGCAATTGCCGAAAAAAACGGCTGTACGTTATCCACTGACAATGCTTATTATCTGGTTGAGCGTTGCGGCGCAGACATGCAGGTTCTTAAAAACGAAATGAACAAGCTGTGTGCCTATAAAAGCACGGGAGAAATCACCAAAGCGGATATCGACCTGTGCGCTATTCCGCAATTAGATGCCAGCGTGTTTGATCTTTCTAAGCTGATAATCAAGGGCGATTACCAGGGCACCATGCAAAATCTTGGTGAACTGCTGTATATGCGCGAAGAGCCTGTCATGATTTTGGGGGCACTTTCTGCCAGTTTTATTGACCTTTACCGCGCAAGAGTGGCAAGAGAAAACAGCAAAACCGCCGCAGACCTCAGCCGCATATTTAGCACCTACAAAGGTAAAGACTGGCGCGTACGCAATGCGATGCGCGACTGCGACCGCTTTAGCAAAACCCAGCTCGGCAGCATTTTGGCTCTGCTTGCAAAAGCAGATTACAAACTGAAAAGCAGCAAAACCGACCATGTGGTTATTTTGCAAGAAACCATAACCCGTATTTTTGCGGTGGGAAATGCACGGCGTTAAAAGGAGAATACCTGTGATAAAATTAAAGCAAGCTGTTGTGGTAGAGGGCAAGTACGATAAAATTAAGCTATCATCAATTTTAGATGCTACCATTATAGAGACCAACGGCTTTCGCATTTTTAAAGATAAAGACAAAATTGCCCTGCTTACCGAACTTGCCAAGCGAACTGGGCTTGTGGTTTTAACCGATTCGGATACAGCGGGTTTTACGATAAGAAATCATATTAAAAATTGCGTTCGCGGCGGGAAAATCTATCACGCTTACATCCCCGAGATTTTGGGGAAAGAAAAACGCAAAACCGTAGGCTCTAAGGCGGGTACACTTGGGGTTGAGGGGGTGCCTGCCGATATTATCATCGCAGCACTTGAAAAAGCAGGTGTGCATGCAGAGCCAAGCGGCGGACGTACACACCAAATTACAAAATCCGATTTATATCAAGACGGATTATCCGGTACGGCGGGCAGCCACCAAATGCGCATAAAACTTCTTAAAAAGCTGGGGCTGCCGCAATATCTCAGCGCAAACTCGATGTTGGACGTGCTGAACACGATGTTCGGCTATGAAGAATATAAAAATCTGGTGGCAGAGCTGCAAAGGACTGAATAATATTTTGAACCTGTACAGTTTGACGTTTATCTATTTATTTCTGCCGCTTTCGGTGCTGGTTTATTATGCTACACCCAAGCGTGCCAAAAATGCAATACTGGTTCTCATATCACTGAGTTTTTATACAATGGCAGAGCCGAAGTATCTGCCGTTGATGGTAGGCTCGGTGCTGTTCGATTACTGCGCAAGCCGCCTGATAGAATCCTTTGATACCAAAGAAAAGGTACGCAAAGTGTTGATGCTGTTTGTGCTCATCAAAAACGCACTGTTGGTAATATTATTGTCCTCGTTTACGCAAAACCGCGAGTTGTGGCGCCCGCTGGGAGTAATGATTTATGCTATTACAAGTTTAGGGTATACGCTTGATGTGTATAAACGCGAGACTCAGTGCGAACATAATCTGATTGATTTTGCACTGTTTTGTGTTTTGTATGTTAAGCTGCCTGCGGGCCCGCTGGTGCGTTGGAATGAGCTGCGAGACCAAATCAAAGACCGGCGACCATCACTCTCTATGATCAGCGATGGTGTGGTTCTGTACATTCAAGGGCTTGCCAAAAAAGTAATTATCGGCAGTACGATGACTTCGATTTACGACCGCCTTGCTGCATTTACACCATCCGAACAATCGGTGGTGTCATCATGGCTGATGACCGCAGCCTTAGCATTTGCCATTTATTTTAACCTTTCGTCGCTTTGCGACATGGCGCGCGGCCTTGCAAAAATATACTCGATTGAGCTGCCACGAAACTTTTGCTACCCCTATCAATCGCGCAGCATAACCGAGTTCGTCAGCCGCTTTAATATTACGGTAAGCAAATTTTTTCGCGCATATTTGCCCGAACGGCTGCGCGGCACCCCGCTAACGGGCACTGCTATGGTACTGAATATCGGCATTGTTACCCTGTTTTGGGGTGTGTGGTTTGGCTTTCGTGTAAACTTTATTATTTGGGGGCTTTACTTTGTGCTGTTTCAATTGCTTGAGCAACTGGGGCTTGGCACTACGCTGAAAAAAATACCGGTTTTGTTTTCGCGCCTGTATACGTTTGCGGTAGTATTGCTCTCTTTCGTTATTTTTGCAGGTAATAATGTAGACCAAAGCATACGCTATTTTACAACCATGCTTGGGCTGGGCAACCCTAAACTTTATACCGACCCTGCTATGTATATCGCATCTTCCAATTATATTCTTCTTATTTTGGCTTGTATCTTTTGTACCAACTTGGCAAGTACTATACTTGCAAAACTGCGCAAAAAAGTACCTGTATTCAGCGAGCTTTTAAGCAGTGTACTCAATGCGGTTTTGCTGTTGCTTTCCACCGCTTTTCTGTTGGTATAGCAGGGCGAATCTGCCGTTATATTATAAAATGATGAAGGAGGGAATGGCATGATAGGGAAGCGAATCAGTGCGATGTTTTTTTTGCTCATGATGCTGCTCGTCCCCGTGGCGATGTGGGCTAACGGCGGTTTTAATGCGTTCCCTGTGTTTAATATTTTGCAGGTTGCCTCCGGCGAATACTCCCAACAGGCAGAGCAAAGGTTTGAAGAGAATTTTCCTCAGCGCGAAGAGCTATCGAACCTTGCTTGGAATTTGCGTTACCGTATGGGAGTCAAAGAAATAGACGGATATTTTATAACCGATACGAGTATTATTAAAAATGTGGGCAAACCAAACCGCGATATTGTTAAAAAAAACAAATCCGCTATTATGGAGTTTACGCAAAGGGTAAACAATAAAACCTATCTCATGCTGCTGCCTACAGCGTCGGCAATCAAACAGCGGCAGTTGCCCGATTTTGCTACACCGTACAACCAAAAAAGTTTTATTGAAGATGTATACAAAAGCTTTGGTGGCGAACTGCTTACAGTGGATGTTTACCCGATACTGTTTGCCAACCAAAACAAAAACCTATATTATAACACCGAGGACCAGATTACCCCATTGGGCGGTTACTACACATATATGGTGCTGGGGGATAAGTTAGGAACCAATGTGAACTCGCTTGACCGGTATACGATTGAATATGTAAAACATGATTATGAGGGCAAGTTAAAAGCAAAGTTCCCGTATGCACAGGTGAAAAGCGATGTGATTACGCTTTATAACTACCGCCTTGATAAATTCTTTCGTACCTATACGGTTCGGCGTACGCAAGGCAATGAGTATGCTTCGCTGAACGATTTGTATGACCGCAGCAGTTTGCGGGGCGAAAACCCGCTGGATGTTTATTTTGGCGGAATGTCGCAAATTGTAGATATTACAATTCGTACCGGTTCGGACAAACCCAGCCCCAATAAAACCAAGCTGCTCATCGTTGGGGATGAAACGGCGAAGAGTTATGTCCCTTTTTTAACACCGCATTACAGCCAAATACAAATCATTAACGCGGTTACCGCCACACCGCAGCAGCTTGCCGATGCGGATGTTTCAAGTTTTGATCAGGTGCTGTTTGCTTTTTCTACCGACACCTACATGCACTGCGAAAATCTATCTGTAATAACAGAATTGGCAAACTCATAAACCAATGCATCGTTTAAAATTTTGCATAAAAAACTCCCGCTTAACCAAGCGGGAGTTTTACTTATTTATGGTACAGTTTTTTGGTTTGATACTGTGGCTCGCAAGTGAGGTTCATCCCCAACTTTTTAAATACCGAGTCATCCACCTGAGAGAGTATGACCGAAGAATGTGCCTCGCATCCCCGCAGTTTTTCTAATTGTTTCATTGCCAGTTCAGCGGTAGGGTTGGTTGCCGCACTCATGGATAACGCAATCAGAGTTTCATCGGTGTGCAGGCGGGGGTTCAGGTTGCCGAGATGATCCACTTTAAGATGCTGAATCGGCTCAATGATGATGGGCGAAATAAGGTGCATATCGTGGCTGATACCGCCCAGATATTTCAGCGCATTCAGCAGTGCCGCAGAAGAAGCCCCCAACAGAGAAGATGTTTTGCCGGTAATAATGGTGCCGTCGGGCAGTTCGATCGCAGCTGCGGGCATTCCGGTATCGGCAGCTCGTTTTCTTGCAAGTACGGCAACGGCGCGGTCGGTATGGCAAACGCCTGCTTGCTTCATCAGCAGCTCAATTTTATAAATAGAGGATGCTTCTGCCCGCCCTGTACGCTGGTCGCACAGCATATGATAGTAGCGGCGAATAATCTCCTGCTTGGAGGCATCGCGAACAACGTCATCATCAGTAATGCAGAAGCCCACCATATTTACACCCATATCGGTGGGGGATTTGTATGGGCTTTCGCCCAGTATTTTTTCAAATATTGCGTTCAGTACAGGGAAAATTTCAACATCGCGGTTGTAGTTAACCGTGGTTTTGCCATAAGCGTCAAGATGAAACGGGTCAATCATGTTGACATCGTTTAGGTCGGCAGTTGCAGCTTCATATGCCAAATTAACCGGATGTTTGAGGGGGAGATTCCAAATGGGAAATGTCTCGAATTTGGAATAGCCCGCTTTGATACCGCGTTTGTACTCGTGGTAAAGCTGCGAAAGGCAAATTGCCATTTTACCGCTGCCCGGCCCCGGTGCTGTAACCACTACAAGCGGGCGGGTTGTTTCGATATATTCATTTTTGCCGTAACCTTCATCGCTTACAATCAATGGAATATTGGAGGGGTAACCGGCAATGGGATAGTGCAGAAATACACGTACACCCAAATTTTCAAGCCTCTTTTTAAATGCATCTGCAGCAGGCTGGCTGGAATACTGCGATATTACAACGCTGCCTACATACAACCCAATGTCGCGAAAAGCGTCTATCAGGCGCAGTACATCCACATCATAAGTAATGCCAAGGTCACCGCGAACTTTATTTTTCTCGATATCCGCAGCACAAATAACAATAACAATTTCTGCGCTTTCTTTCAGCTGCATCAGCATTTTTACTTTACTGTCGGGTGCAAAGCCGGGCAAAACACGTGATGCATGAAAATCATCAAAAAGTTTGCCGCCAAATTCGAGATATAGCTTATTGTCAGACTGTGAAATGCGATCCAGAATATGTTCCGATTGCATTTTCAGATATTTTTCGTTATCAAATCCAATTTCTTTCATAATTCCCTACCCCTCTATTTTTAAACATACACCTTATATTATAAAGACTTGTGCGGTTATTTACAACCGCTGACGTAATGTTTTTAAAGCTTACCCAGAACAATTGCTTAAAAATAACAAAAAAGCAGTACATCCAACGGATATAACTGCTTTTTGCTCACTATATAATTTTACATATGCCAGTGCGAAATATTACCTGAAAGATCGTTATCGGTTTGGAATATATTTTTCTTTATCGTATCAGAACCGCTTTGCTGCACATCACTAAATTCTGGTGTGGGCTTAATGTCTGCTTCATAGGCAACTAAAACTATATTTTTACCTGTATCGTGTTGAACTTGTTTTTGAAAGCGTTCAAGCTCACCGGCCATTCGCGGCGAAATATTTGCAATTTTGTAATCAGAATTCAAAAAAATCACCTCAAACATATTTTGCACCGATGATGTGAATTTATAAACGGTAAGTTTTTGAAAAAAACCGCCCCTTTTCAGGAGCGGGAGGCTTTTATCTGGTATGAATGTAGCTGGCATCTGCAGCAATTTGGTACCCCATTTTGTTCAGACAATACTCAATATTGTCATAAGATACTCCCGAGCTGTTGTAATCAACAGCTACAAGGTGGGTATTGTTATCAACATAGACGGATGAAATTCCATGCAAGTTATCAAGTTTTGTTTTAATATCTTGCATATTGTGGTTGCCTCTTGTATCTTCGACAATAAAGTAAGCATTTTCAATCATACTATCACCTCAATGATAGTTTCTCCAAGGGTATAGCGAAAATGAAAAGCAATTTCTGCAAATCGATTTATTCTTTTTTCGATTTATATTTTTCATCCATTACTCCGGGTTTTGGAATAGAGTAAATATCGGTGTAGGATTCGGCTTCTTCATCGCTTAAAGGCGGAGTTGGTATCAGCCCTGTGCATTCGGTAGCAGATGCGATTGTGTCGAAGTCAAAAAAATCGTCATCCTGTTCGCTTTGCGGTGCAATATTTTTTTTATTTTTATCAGACATAAGTAATCTCCTTTAAAGTTTTATGTATTTAGTATATGCATTTGGCTAAAATCAATTCAGTTTTTATTATTATCAGTACTTTGAGGCGAAAGTTGTTTTTGGTTGCAAAAGCCTCTTTGTATCGAAATGGTAGTCAACGTATCTCCCAGCTGATTGAATATGCTGCCAAGCAAGTTCAGTTCGTCGTCTGACAGACATTGCGCAATTGTATTAGCGAGCGCATTCACAGCAAAAGTAAGTTCGCAAGCATTCATAAAATTCACCTCGTAACATTGTATGCTGCAAATGGCTTGGCGGCTTATGGCTGTTGCAATATGAGTTATAATCAGCGCTGAATTTGATGAACAAAACAGGGCGGCAGGAATACTAATTCCCTAAGTTTTCGCGGTATTCAGACGGAGATACACCTGTAATGCTTTTAAAAATTCTGCTGAAGTAATGCTGGTCAAAGTAACCGACATACTCACTTATTTGCTTTACCTCCATTGCAGGGTTGTCGTGCATGAGCTGTTTCGCGGTAGCAATTCTCAAACCGATCACATATTTCATAGGGGTTTCGCCGGTACTGCGCTTGTACATTTTTATAATGTAGGATGGTGTAAAGTTGAATTTTTGAGCAATATCGTCTAGCGTAATATTACTGTTGTAATTTTTTATGAGATAGTTTTTAATTTCCGTAATTAACTCTTGATTCTCCACTGCAACCGAACTGTTAAACATCACCGGCAATGAGTTCCAAAAATTAGTTGAAAGGTTTAACGTGCTGAGGGGGAGTGCCATTTTATCAAAAATTGTATACTCAATATGATAAAGCTCCGCTTCGCTCATACATGTGGTGTGCTGCTGCAATAGTTTAAGCAGTTGGTGAATATATTCCTCAATCCATATTTGAGGCATTTTGTTTTTAATAATATTGTCCAATTGGGTTGTAATTTCGGTCTCGATTAAATCTGTATCTTCGTTGTTAATAAGATTAATCAGCCTTGTTTTAAAATCTCTGCCTAAAACCGAGATAGGCAATTTCGAATCGGTCAAAGCAGCTTCCATTAATATAGTTTCATCCATAACAAGCTGCCGCCTTAGCACAAGGCGCAAATCTTCCACTTGAGTACTCAGGCTTTTTAAAGTATCGTAATACGAATAATAAATATGTACCTTAATTTGTTTAAATTCTTTTTTAAAGTAATCATACAAAGAGTCTAATAACTCTATACATTTATCTTTATTGTTGATAGAAAACATAATGAATTTAGTATTTGGGCTTAATTCATCAAAGACAAATGCCTCACAGTCTTCGCTTGGTAAAAAACCGAGGTCGACCTCGTCCCATAAGCTATTAAAATAACTCCTTACTAAGGTGGAAGGCACGTAGTTGCATAAATTGCCTAAGTTTACAATGGATAAAATGTTGGTACAATCTGCCAATCTGCAAGGAAGATCTTCAAGCGACTCTGTGTTAATAATCTTTTGCAGCTGCTGCTTTGTTTCAAAATGTTTATTCTTTTGCAGCACATGTTTCAGTTTTGTTAGTATATTTTTAAGCGCATTGGTTCTGATTGGTTTTAGCAGATAATCTTCAACACCCAGCCTTATGGCGTGTTGAGCATATTCAAATTCTGCATAGCCGCTTATGATTACAACTTGGATGTTGGGGCAAATCTGTTTTGCTTTTTCAGCCAATACCAGCCCATTCACAATTGGCATTCTTATATCGGTAAAGAGTACATCCGGCTTTAGAGTATGAATCAGTTCTAACCCATCTTTGCCGTTTGTGGCAGATGCACATATTTCAAAGCTTGGGTCACATAATGTTATACTTTCAATAATGTTATTTCTTATGAGCTTTTCGTCCTCAACTACGATGGCTTTAAAGGTTAAATTCATACTGCTCCTCCTTATCGGTATCCAGTAAACCACCTATTTTAACAAATGCACCGCCGCTGGTGTTGTTACCATATTCAAATAGAGTGTTTTTACCATAATGCAAAAATAGGCGCATGTAAATATTTATTAATCCCATACCATCCAACTCATAGAATTGACGGTTTTCTGCTGCACTGCTTATTTGCCGGTCAAGCTCTTGTATCGTTTCGGCAGTAAATCCATCACCATTGTCGCTCACACGAACCATCCATTCGGTTTCGTTTATCTCTCCATCAATTTGTATGTGCCATGGGGGAGCGCAATTGGTGGCATACTTTGTACAGTTTTCAACCAGGGGCTGGATGATAAGCTTTGGGATTGTTACGTTTTCTATCGATTTAGGGATATTTACAGAAAGCTTAATATCATCTTCGAAACGCACTTGCATCAACTCAATATAAGATTGGGTATGTTGCAATTCTTCGTGGATTGTGACTAAATTGGCTGAGCCGGATGAAATGTATCGCATCATGTCGGTAAGGTCGCAGCACATGGATATAATTTTTTCATCTTCGCCCTTATCGGCTAAAATGCTTATAGTAGTTAAAGTGTTATACAAAAAGTGGGGGTTCATTTGAGACTGCAACGCCAACATTCGCGATTGCATTTCTGCACTTCGCATAGAAACAATTTCGTCAAGTGAATTTTGGAGCCTCATACACATGTTTTTATAAGTCAAAATCAAATTATCAAGTTCATCAATGTTAGAATTTATCATTTGTGGTTCGCTGTTTGGCAATTGGGTTAGTGTTAACTTGGTTATGGCTTCATTTATATGTTTAATTGGCATGGTTAAACTTTTTGAAATCGTATATGTAATTAAAAGGGTGATGTACATCCCCAATAAACTCAATATAAAAACACTGTCTCTCAGTTTAAAGATGGGTGCAAATAAGCTAGAATGCGGCTGAGCGATTACGACATCAAATCCGGTAAAATCAGAGCTTCGCCTTACAATTGTTTGCTTTGTTTTTTCTATCGCAGCTACAACTTGATTTTTATTTGAATTTTCAAAAGGCAGCAAATACATTTTTGCGCGGTCCGTATTTGACAGAAACGGATAAACCAAATTTCCATGAGAATCAAACACAAAAATTTCCATCCCATCAGCGTCAGTGCTGACATTTTTTATGATGTTTTCTATGGAACTGTATGTCAGTTGGATTTCCAGAAATCCATCTTTTTCGGTACCCCATTGCTTAGAAAATGTGCGGCAAAGCGATAAAACAGGTTTTCTGTTATTAAAAAATGGGGCAAAATGTGTGCCCACAATTGTTTTTGCTCCATTGCTTTGTTCACTATCAGCTAACCACATTACTTTACCAATATCTTGTTTTGAGAGTGTGGTAAATACCGAAGTGTTTCCGCTTGCAATAAACTCGCCGCTTTTGCGAAAAACATTCACTTGATATTTGGATACAGAAGGCCCCAAACAAGAATACAAATAAGAATTGAACTGGTACTGCAGCATTAAGCTCCCGCTTTTGTAATTATACATATCAGAATAAACAAGGTTTACAAATTCAGGCGAATAAAGTAAACGCGTGGATAAATCATTTACTTCGCTAAATAAATTATCTAATTCTTTGTTTAATGTATTGCTAAGCTGCAACATCGAAGCCGTGGCATTTTTTTTTAATGTATTTGCAGTAAAATAATAAAAAAATAACGAAAAAATTAGCATAATGCACATCACCAGTACACCATACCAAGCAAACAACTTCATCTTAATACTTTTAAATATTTTCATAACATCACCTGTCTGCGTTTATTATATCAAAATTTATCAAAAATTGCCATACTACATAAAAAAACTCAATATTATCCACATGTTTGATATAAAGTGTACTATATAATCCACCAGCGATAAAATCCACTTAGAATGTTTGATATAATCCATTCCATTTAAAGGAAGATTGGATTAAAATTTAATTACAGGTTAATAAAATATTTAGGAGGTACATTATGAAAAAATCGTTGGTTAGTATTTTTTTGGCAGTTGCCATGACAGCATCTGTTTTGTCGGGTTGTGCATCAGCTCCTGCTCCTTCCGCGTCAGGCAGCGCCTCGCCTACTGAGGCAGAACCGGCTAAGGACGTTACACTTGTTGTTGCATCTTCTGCAAACTGGACAAAGGATATTGACAAGGAAATTGCTGAGAAGTTTACAGCAGAAACCGGCATAAAAGTAGAATTTCAAGCAACTCCCGATGACCAGTATTCCAACGTACTAAAAGCAAAACTTTCTACCGGCGAAGGCCCCGATATTTTTCTTTGCCAGTCGGGCGTAGGTATGAACGAGTTCCTCCCGGATAAAAACTTCCTTGATTTGTCGAACGAGCCATGGGTAAGCCGTTATGTTGACTGGGCAAAGTCAGGTACAACCTATAATGGTAAAATTGTAGCAATGAACCTGTGGTCGGCTGATGGCTGGGGTCTGCTTTATGACCCGGCAAAATTTGAAAAAGCGGGCGTTACGGCGGTTCCTAAAACTTATGAGGAATTTGATGCTGCTTGCTCAAAATTAGTGCAGGCAGGTTACGTGCCTGTTTACGAATTCGGCAGTGCAATTTGGCATCAGCCTCTATGGCTGAATGCAGTAGGCAGCACGGCAGAAGCTACAAATCCCGACTATTTAAAGGCCTTGAACGATAACACATTAAAGTTTGCAGATGTTCCATCCTATGAGCTTGCGCTTACACAGTTAAAGCAGTTTGCAGATAAAGGCTATTTCGGAAAAGACTTTATGGCGCAAACATGGGAAACCTCTATCGATAATATGGCAGCAGATAAATATGCAATGATATTGACTTATACAACCTACCCGAACGAGGTTATGGCGGCTCACCCCAACAGCGGTGCGGATAAGTGGGAAATGTTCCCCGTCCCGTTTGCAGACAACACCAAATTTGCCATGTCTTCCGGCGGCGTAGTTCATGCCATCAATAAAAATTCAAAAAATATCGATGCAGCAAAAGCTTATTTGGAATTCCGCTCCAAAAAAGAAAATGCAGCACAATTTTATGCCGCGCGCACTGACTTGGGCTCGACAGCATTTAACGATGTTGAGGGGAAAATTACTTTGGCATTTGATACCGTTAACAAAAATTCAAACGCTTCGGTGCTTGACCTTCAAACAGGCAGCCAGTTCTTCGATTTAACGACAATGGGCAAATACTTCCAAGAATTGTACATGGGTACAAAAACACCCAAGCAAGTTCTCGAAGCTATTGACAGTGACCGTGCAAAGATGTTTGAGGCAATAGCAAAATAACATTTACGATTTGCAAGGGACGCTGGTAATGTCCCTTGCAATTCTTTTTTATGGAGGTCAAGGATGAAAGCGAACAAAGTATACTCTAATTGGTTTTTAATTCCGGCAGTAAGCTTATATACAATCTTGTTTATAATTCCGGTTATCATTGGGTTTACATACTCATTTACCAACTGGAACTCTATGTCGGATGCCGTGAAATTTATTGGATTAAAAAATTATCAAGAAATCTTTACACTGAACAGTCCGTATTTATACAGTATCATCATTACGTTTGTATTCACATTTTTTACAATTATCTTTAAAGGTACTTTGGGGCTTGGTCTTGCACTTCTTCTTAATTCCAACATTAAGTGTAAAAATGTTTTACGCGGAATATTCTTTTTGCCATATGCTCTTTCTCCCCTGATTATTGGCATTGTTTTTATTTCTGTTTTAAGCCCCAACGGTATTTTTAACGAGTTTTTACGCTTGATTGGCTTTGATTCTATTGCCAAAGGGTGGCTTACTACACCCAATACCGTGCTGGGCGCTACAATCGGGGTAGAATCTTGGAGAATGATTGGCTGGAATATGGTAATTTATCTTGCCGGGTTGCAGGCAATTCCCAAAGATTATTACGAGGCATCTTCAATTGACGGTGCAAGCGCATGGGTTCAGTTTATAAAAATCACAATCCCATTTCTAATGCCGTCATTAACCATTACTACGGTTCTTAACACTATTCACGGCCTTAAAACATTCGACCTTATTTTTGCTTTAACCGGGGGCGGCCCTGGCAGTTTAACTGAAGTTATTAATGTTTCAGTGTTCAGAGAATACTCTTTAGGCAGATATGGTATGTCTACGGCTTTAGGAGTAGTAGTATTCTTAATCACATCAATCATAGCACTTACCATGAAAAATGTAATGACAGGTAAGGAGGTAAAATAACAATGAGAACAAAAAAAAGAACCATCATTTTAAAAACGATTCTGGCATGGATACTGTCTCTTATCATAATTGCGCCTGTTTTAGTTGTTATTTTTTCTTCCCTCAAGTCAACTCAAGAAGCTGCTCATATGAACTTGTCATTGCCATCTGCAATTAAGTGGGAGAACTTTGCAGAAGCAATTAAAAGAGGCGGCCTTGTAAAATCGTTTTTTAACAGCTTGCTTATTTCTTCTTTTTCTGCTGCAATCAGCTTATATTCATCTGCAATGGCTGCATTTGTTATGGCAAGGCGGCAATCAAAGCTGAACAAAACAATTTTCAATTTTATTTTTCTTGGGTTAATTGCCCCGCTTAATTATGTGGCAACAATAAAGTTTTTTCAAGTTTTAGGGCTGTATAACAGTTATATCGGTATCATTTTATTAAATGCCACTCTTGGTATTCCTTTTGCAGTTTTTGTTTACTATGGTTTTATGAGTTCAATCCCCAAAGAATTGGATGAAGCTGCAATTATTGACGGCTGTAGTTCGCTTACTTTATTCTCTAAGGTTATATTTCCGCTGCTCAAACCGGTTACCATGACCGTACTGGTGCTTAATTTTATGGGTGCATGGAACGATTTTATTTCGCCGTTATATTTATTAAGTTCGTCTAAAAAATGGCCGATGGTTATGTCGATTTATAACTTCTTTGGCTCACATTTTAACGAGTGGAACATGATATGTGCAGTGATTGTGCTTAGCGTAATACCCATTATGGTTCTTTATATTGCAGGGCAAAACTATATTGTGTCTGGTATGACATCCGGAGCGGTAAAACAATAAAAAACAACAAATAAATGAGGTACAAACAATGCATAACAACATCTTATTAAGTAGTTTTACTTTAGGCGATTTACGAATTGATTACTTGAAAAATGAGAATAACCAAGTAGGGATGCTGCTGTTGCCTGCCGGACTGCAAAACACGGTATTTATCAATAAAAGTGAAATTGATAGCCTGGTTCATGTAAAAGTGATGGGGGATGCTTATGCCACCGGTTTTGCAAGCGGGTCATCTTTACGGTGCTCATCCACCACCCAAAGCCTACAGTATTTAAGCCAGCATACGGTTAAAACACAAAATAAACTTGAAATCATCACTGCCCTAGCGGGGGATAATGGCATTGCGGTTGATCATCACATCGTATTACAAGAAAACTTAAAAGCGGTAGTATGTTTTGCTGTTGTAAAAAACAAAGGTGAAAAAGATGTGACAATTGAGATGATAACATCGTTTTCGCTTGGTAACCTCACGCCTTATGCTGAGGATGAAGCGGTAAACCAGATGATACTGCATACCATACAAAGCACATGGGCCGCAGAGGGCAAAATGCTTTCGCAATCTGTGGAGCAATTGAATTTTGAAACCTCGTGGGCAGCACATGGCATGCGCTCCATCCGCTTTGGCCAAGCAGGTTCTTTACCGGTAAAGGGTTATTTCCCTTTTGCTGCATTAGAGGATAAGATAAACCATGTGACATGGGCGGCTCAAATCGAGTGCGCATCCTCTTGGCAAATGGAGTATACCAGATACGGCGACGGAATCTGTATGTCGGGCGGGCTGGCAGACAGAGAGTTTGGGCACTGGTATAAAAACTTAAAAACGGGCGAAGAGTTTGCAACGCCGCATGCCATTGTTACCGCAGCAATGGGTGATGTGGAAGAGGCTTGCCGCAATATCTACAGCTATCTTAATACGACGATCAGCTCTGTAGACGGAGAAGAAGACCTGCCTATTGTATTTAACGAATTTTGTACCACATGGTGCAACCCCAATATTGAAAATATAAAAAAGATTGTTGATGCCATAAAGGGCAAAGGCTTTCAGTATTTTGTCATAGACGGCGGATGGTATAAAACCGAGAGCGGGAATTGGGAAGATGATTTAGGCGATTGGAATGCATCCCCCAAATTGTTCCCCAACGGGCTGAAAGAAGCCGCAGATTACATAAGAAAGCATGGTATGATACCCGGGCTTTGGTTCGAATTTGAAAATGTAGGCATCCATTCGGCGTTGAGCAAGCGCAAAGACTGGGTACTTACGCGTGATGATAACATTATAAAAAGCGGTAAACGTATCTTTTTGGATATGGAAAACCCAGAGGTACTCGAATACCTGAACCAAAAGGTAGTGAAACAGCTCAAAGACAATGGCTTTGGTTACATCAAGGTGGATTACAACGAGACCATCGGCATCGGGTGTGACGGTTACGAATCGCTTGGTGAAGGCGTTAGACGAAAGGTATTGGCAACACAGCGCTTTTTCAAGAAGATGACAGAAGAAATACCGCATTTGATTGTTGAGAATTGTGCCTCGGGCGGAAATAGGTTAGAGCCTTCTATGCTGAAAGTCTCCTCCATGACCAGTTTTTCAGACGCGCATGAATGCCCCGAAATACCTGTAATTGCAGCCAATGTCGGCAGATTAATCCCCGCAAAACAAGCTCAAATATGGGCAGTGCTGCGAGCCGGCGACAGCCCGCAAAGATTGTATTATTCTTTAGCTGCTACCATGTTGGGCAGAATTTGTATTTCCGGCGATGTGCCTGAGTTGAGCAGTGAGCAATGGAATATTGTAGCGCAGGCAATCTCTTTTTATAATCTTGCAAAACCTGTTATAAAGACAGGTGATTTATATATTACCCGCGAAAATGTCAGTTCGTACAGAAAGCTGACAGGGTACCAAGCTACGGTACGTATGTGCTGCGAAAAAAACCAAGCCTTAGTGGTAGTGCATAATTTCACAAATGAAGACACAATAAAAATAAGTTTAGGCGCTGATGCAAACCCGCAGATTTGCAGTTGTTTCGGCGTAGAAAAAGACCAAATTGAAATAAAACAGAATGTATTACACATCAAACCACCCGTGCACTTTTGGGGCTGTGCCATATTATTAAATATAAACATGTAAACAAAGATTGCTTTTATTTGGTTGAGCGTTTACTTATGTAGCCCAAGGTGGATAACACCCTTCTATGTTCTTTAACGGTGTTATTCATTGCCTAGTAGGATGGATTGCCTAAATTAATGCTCCGTTTCGTACAGAATCGCCCAAATGAGCACCCAAAACAAAGTACATAAAAAGCCGATGAAAAGGGCATTTTTGATGCCCGATTCATCGGCTTTTGGGTTTATTTTTGTACTATTTCCAGTAGAAGCTTATTGCATACTGCCCGATGGTACGATGCTTACCATCTCGCCTGCGGCAAGCGAAAGTGTAATAGTTCCGTCCGATACGTCTACATCAGACGACAGCAAGGCAGTACCGGTTTTGTTTACGGAATAAATGTCAACCGTTTGTGCTTGGAACTCTTTTTGGAATTGCCATGTTTTATTGGTGTAACCATTTACGCTGTAAGCAATAACCTCGTTTTCGGCCCATGTAGCCGGTACAAAAATATCATCCTGGGTTCTTATCAGCTTATTATTACGCATTACCATGCGGTTATTGGCGTTCGCCACAAGCCCGTCGGAATAGGTAACAACATTGTTTTGCAGTGTAAGGCGGTTGAAGGTGTTTTGGTAAGCCCAAGGCAAGGTTTGCGTACAGAACTGGAATTTAAATTCCTTGTCCCAATTTGGGCGTGTAAGGCCGTAAACTTCGCGCTGTGTCAGTAAATCTTCACCCCACATACTGCGCCCAAACAAAATCTCAACGGTTTCTTTGTCGCCGCCGTATTTGATATCGTTGATTCCGCCGCCTGTCACCATAGAGGCAGGTCTTGTCATATAAGATTGAATGCTTTGGTTAAAATGCCAGGTCATAGGTAAAACGCCAAGCAAACCGCTGCCGTCTCCGCCTGCACTGTTTTCGTTGCCGTCATGCAAAAACTCGGTGGTAAGGTCTATTCCGCAGTCACGCCAATAGCGTATCATCCGAATACGAGCTTCTTGCTCGGTGCGGACATTGCTTTGCTTTGAACTGCGGCAGAAGAATGCATCACTGTGGATGGTACCTGCGCGTTGCAGTCTGCCGTCCAGCATGTTGATTAAGTTATCCACTCGCTGCTTATAAAACCCTTTTTCCCACTCGTTTTTGTAGTTTACCTGGTAAGCGGTTTCACCCTCCCAAGTGCCAATGCTTTTTAACGTACCAAATATGGTTTTAGAAATCAAATCATTATCTACATAGGTTTGCCACAGGGGGCTGTCTTTATAAGCATCGGTAGAGTTGATATGCAGGCTGACCCTTGTATTGTATTTTTCGTATGCTTCGTCCATCAGCCATTTTAAGCAATCTAAGCTGGTTACATGGTTGCACGAGGTGCATTTTAAATGCTGGTTTACCTGCCCCCATGCCGGGTATTTATCGTCATGCCCTTGATACTGCCAACCCACAAGATAAACAATTTTGGGTATTTTTCGGGTTACATTATCCACCTGCCGTATAATATCCAGTGCATCGTCAAACCTTGCAGACACGATGGAACCTGTTTGGCTGCCTTTTTGCGGTACTGCCATTACCAGTTTCATAGTAAGTGTGCCGGGATAATTTATGATAGAAGGCCGTTCCAATACACCTGCGTTTTCATCTGCAAATGCGGTGGGGATATTGCGCCATGTGCCGATGTGCACGGTATAGCTTCGGCTGCCCTTTGCACCGCTTACCTGATATACAACCGGTTGCGTAAAGTTATTTATGGTTTCTCCGCTTTGCTGCGGTACTCCGGCTACCGTTACGGTATTCCATTTTCCGGCACTGAAAACGGGTGCAATTGCAGAGCGGTCTGTATTTTCGGGCACTGTAACATAAATATCGTTTGCATGGATGATGCCCGTACCTTTTAAAAGCTGATTGTCGGGCAACCGAACTTGGAATGATTTGAACTGAGCGGAATCCGTAAAACGAATCACATAAGTTTTGTCCTCAATTTTAATAACAGCCTCGTTAGATTCGCTGGTTGCCTGTGTAATTTGCACCTGCGCGCCTTCTGCCGCCTCTACCGATACAACCGGAATGTCCGGATATTTTTCGGCAGAAACTTCGTAATTGTAAACGGATGGCAGAAATTCAGCTAGGTGTTCTCCGTTAATTTTAATGGAACATAAATTTGCGCTCTTATAATAAAGTTTTGCATCTGCCAAATCAAGGTCGTCACTCCAGTCATTCCCGTTATCACCTTGTGTAACCGCAAACTTCAGCTCTTGCACTCCTTTCACATCCAGTTGCAGGTCGATTAAATCTTTGTTGTGAAAGTTAATGTGGTCGTTGCGGTAAATTTGGAGGTTATCGGCATAAACCACAAGCCCCATGATGCTCATATTTCGGCTCGGTTCGGCATTACAGCCGTTATCCGGTGCAACAATTGCAGAAAAAGATTCGTACGCACCTTGAAGGGAATACACAATTTCGTGCCCTGCATGGGTACCAATTCCTTTTTCGTATACCGTTCCGTAAATGTTAATGGGGGTGTAGTTAATGTTGGCATCTTTTACTGGCAATTTGCCAAGAGATGTATTGGCAGACTTCCAAGTAAGGTCGCTGAGGTAACGGGATTGCGAAGACCCCGACGCCTTTTGTAAAAGATTTATGCTGTCTCTCAGCCTTGTTTCAGCTGCTGTGTAGGCAGCCTCATCGTCGCCTGCGGCAACCGTTTTTGCATTGGCGAGTGCATCTGCAAATACAGCCCAACTTTCAGCAGTATAATCTGTTTGATTGAGTTGTTCTGCCTCGGTAATTGCCTGCGCTAATTTTTCTTTCGGCGTAAGCTGTTTTACTTGCAACCGTGCATTGCCCCAAATACTCCAGTCAGAATCGCCTCCGTCACCGGCATCATCTACCACAATGCGCAGCTTTGCGGCACCGGTAACGTCTACCTCAATTGGTTGCAGCGCAGTATGGATGGTAATTGGGGCACTGCTTGCCCACCTCGGCTCGGTCTCATCATCGACATAAACAGAGCAGTGAATCGAGGTCGGCTTCTTTTTATCTTTGTTGGTATAGTCGGTGCCAACATCTGCCATAAACTTTGTATAATTGCCTTTGAGCTCGTAAACCACAGTACCCACCGCATGCAGCCCGATTCCCTTAGAATAAGGTACTGCCGCACCGTCTGTGCCAATCATGCGGATTGGCTGATTTTCGCAGTTTAAATCTTTTTTAGGCTGTGCCCAGTCATCCTGAGAATGGGGGTGTACCTCTTTCCAGTTTAAATCGCTGAGATAAACTTCTTGGGCTATTTCCTGTGCTAAAGTGGGGAGTGCATTTAAATTAAAAACGGTAAAAATAATTGCAATAGCCAATGCCATAGACAAACCTTTTTTTAACGTCGTTTTCATATTGCTCCTCTTTTCTTATTTTAAATAAACACAGTAAAAATTTTAGGCATTTGCGGGGGATACTTTTAAGCTCTCAGTTCTTGCACACAGACAGACTTGCCCTGTGCAATGCGTGATTCTTCGGCTGCAAGCGCGACGTAATGGCTTTCTAACGATTCCTCTAAATTGCTGCACATTTTTTTGTTTTCTTCGTTTGCCAAGTACTCGATAAACTCTTTCACCATTTTAACATCCCCGCCGCCGTGGCCGGAAAAATCATCGCTTAACTTTGTAACATCAATGATTTGGGGCTGATCACCAAAACGGCACACTTCAATGGTATTGGCACCCATATCCGCTTCGATATCGCCCATTGTCCCCATCACTTTTAAGGAGCGATGGCCTTTGCTGGTAAAAGCACACATGGTAAGACTTGCCGTTACACCATTTTCCATTTGCATGTTGACGATTTGATGGTCTACTGTGTCGTTGTCGCAGTGATAGACACAGCGCCCATAAGGCCCCTTTTCGATTGCTTCTGTAATGCTTGCCTCTGTAGGGTACAAAGCCAAAACATTACACGGCCAACCAACATTGCCATGCAATACGCCTGTTTGAGGATTGGTAAGGTAGATTTTTTCTGCATCGTAAGGGCAGCTTTCTTTTGCCTTACAGCCCTGTGTACAGCGCAGTGCAGCACCTTGCGGGGCTTTATCGGCTTTAAACAAAGCCGTATCGCCAAAAGAGGATACTTCACTGCACCGCTGACCCATCAGCCAAACTAAAATGTCCAAGTCGTGGCAGCATTTTGCCAAGATCATAGGGCTTGTTTCAGCGGTGTTTCGCCAGTTGCCGCGTACAAAGCTGTGCGCCATATGCCAGTAACCAACGTTTTCAATTGCCTGCAACGAAACGATATCACCAATGATGCCGCTCTCAATAACTTCTTTTACCTTACGATAAAACGGTGTATACCTTAGCACATGGCAAACCACCACCTCCCGGTTGTACTTCTTTGCTTCTTTTAACAGCGCACGGCATTCTTCTGCACTGGGCGAAATGGGTTTCTCCAGCAAAATGTGGTAGCCCTTACGGATGGCAGGGATGGCATGACCTACGTGCTGACGGTCTTGCGTACATACAAATAGCACGTCGGCAAGCTTTTCGCTCTCAAGCATTTCTTCTACGGTGCGAAAGCACTGCTCATCGGTAAGGCTAAATTGCTGTTTTGCTTTTTGCAAGCGTTCAGGCAGCATATCTGCCACTGCAACTATTTTCATTTTATCGGGGATTTTTTTTGCAACTACGGCATAGGTATCAAGGCCTCTGCCGCCGCAGCCTGCAATTGCTACTGTAATCTGTTTCATTTATCTTCCTCCTTTAAAATGACAGCCGCCGCTATAGGGCTTGGCAATTCAAAAAATTCTGAGTTCACTTCTAAATTTTCTGCAATTTTTACAATGGTTTCGGCAGACAAAGTGACCATATTGTGCCAAACACCTTTATGTAAACATACCGGGCAATCGAGTAAAAATGCATGGTAATCGTGCGGGGTTTCGGGTGCCGCTGCCAGTAGAATACCTGTACCGCGAACCGGTTCAAAGCTTTCCAAAGAGGTGGGGTGGCACTCCAGCCTGAGGCATTCGGTGTTTTTTACACGGAACATGGCAAGCCGCCAAGGGCTTTTTTCTTCGGTAACAATAATTTCAAAACATGTGTCAGGTTTTTCGCCGCTAAATTGCAAAACCTTACCGTATGGTGCAAAGCTTTCTGCTGTAATTGTTTCAATTATTTTCATAGCGAATCCTTTATTTTCAATTTAAATTGGTGCTTGCATTTTGCATGCAAAGAGCACCTTGCAGGTATTTATGGCGATAATAACTGTTCTGTTATGCCTATACCGTAAAACACGGTTTGTTCTATTTGGTTATTCATGCAGTACCACTATATCTGCAGTAATATCCTGCGGCACCATCCCCCTTGTACTGATATTTGCGCCAAGTACTTCACCGATCAGCAAATTGTTTTGCACAGCAACCTGCGAGCAAAACTCAAAACGCAGCATTTCTTTTTGCCTGTTCCATGGGAGATAGGTATTACTGCGGATAATTCTGTTGTTTGCAAAACGCAGGCTTTGTGTACTAAGCGCATATAAAACAGGAGCGTCGGACGTTTGCACAACATTATTTTCTATTACGATATTGCGGTGAAACGGTTTTTCTTTTACAGGGTGCTCCACCTCCGGATGAATGGAGATAATCGCTTCACCCCCCAAATAGGATGAGGTTAAGCAGCAATCTGCCCGATTCATACCAATAATTTGCATCGCCTGCTATTAAAATTGCCGCACCTGCCGATTCGAACACATTGTTCTGTATAAGTACCGGTTTGGGGTTAGCAATTAAAATGCCCCTGGCACGGCAGCTGCCAAAATAGTTGTTTTGGCAAACAAGTTCTGCCGTACATGTTAAATTCTCCATAGAGTCGTCCGCTGCAATGCACTCAGGGATGGGCTCATCAAACTCAATTTCAAACTCGGCGGCATTCAGCAAAGTAAAGCGCTTTACATTCAGTACACCGGCACGGCTCAAATCTTGTGCATGCAGCAGCGCTACTTTTTGCCCGGGTTGCGCCCAGTGCTCAAAGCCCTGCGATTGCTCATGCGCAAACTCGCCGTGCAGTGTATACTTTGAGGCAACATGTTTGATGCGCGTAGCTACCCCGTGCAAATTCAGCGGGTCATCCATTAATCCGCTGAAATAACATTCTTCTACAGTAATTTTGCCTTTGTTGGCAGTAAGATGAATCCCATCGTCATGCCCCGAGGTAAATTGCCTGCCGCGTTTGGTGTTCGGTATCATTTTTATACGGCGAAAGCGTAGGTTGGTGCAAAACTGCGCCAGCATGCCAAGGCCGCCGGTACTGTGCACAGTAACATTTTCTATGGCGATATCTGTGCTGTTTTGCATAAATATGCCTGCATGAATGCGCTTGTTATGCCGCAATACCAGTATATTGCCAATATGGGGTATTCTTTTAAAGTCGCCATAAAAACGCACCAACCCGTTGGGCAGTTGTTCTTGCGTTGTTTGGGGGAAAGTATCCCCCATCCGGTAGGCTACTTTATGGGTATGTACGTCAAATTCTGTATTGCCCCATTGCCAAACCGGTTCTTTCCAGTCTTCACCTATAAAAAAGAGCGTATTATTTTCAACTTCATAGGGGAAATATTGTCTGTCAATATTAACGTCGATATAAGAGGCTGTTGCGGCTGTAATTGTCCCCTCTGATGTAAGGGGAATTTCCCAATCTATCGTAAGGTTTTTGATGGTGATATCGCTGCTGTTATCCACCGTGAACGGCATTGTTCGCCCGTGGAACACAAGTTCTGCCCCATTGCCGTTAAAAACAACATGGTTCATACCGCACAGCTGCAGCGAAAGGCGGCGCGGATTGATAATATCACTGTTGGACAAATAATAATCTCGCAGCTCGGCATTTTCTGCGTAAAAATCATATCTGCCGGGCTCAAGCACAAATTCTGTTTCACTGTTGCTGCTCGCCAGCATTACCGCAAATGCTTGTGTAACATCTTTTTTTGTGTTTGGCAAAATGCCATGCTCTGTTGCTTTTATTACTTGCATATGCTACCCCTTTATACTGGCACCTGCCATGCCTTCAATAAATCTGTTTTGAAATATAAGATAAACAATTAATACAGGAATGACCGCAATACTGGCACCTGCCAGCATTTTTTCTATAGGTGTTCCGTATTGCCCGTTCAGTGCACCCAAACCAAGTGTGATGGTATATTTGTTTACATCGTTGAGCATCAGCATCGGCCACAGGTAAGAGTCCCATGTCCATAAAAACTGCAAAATTGCCAATGCAGATAACGGGTTTTTAAACATTGGCATACATATTTTGTGGAAAATACGAAACTCGCTTGCACCATCGATGCGTGCCGCCTCCAGCATTTCTTTTGGGATGTTTTCAGAGAACTGCCGCATCATAAACGTGCCGAACAGGGTAATCAGGTTGGGGATAATAACCGATTTGTAAGTGTTAATCCATTTGAACCACATCATCATTTGATAAAGCGGAATAACATTAATTGTGGTTGGCACCATCATACAAAACATTACCGCCATAAAAATAAGGTTTTTGCCGCGGAACTGATATTTGCCAAGCACAAACCCAAACAGTGCCGCTGTATAAAGCTGTGCGCAAACACAGATTGCCGTAATAAAAAGGCTGTTTGCAAAAAACTTGGCAAAATTAAATTTCTGCCATAAGACCTGATAATTTTCCATCGTGGGGTCTTTGGGGAAGAATGTCGGCGGCATTGACAATATTTCTACCGGCGTTTTAAAACTGGATAGTACCATCCAGATAAACGGAAACAGCATACAAATAGATACCGCAAACAGAATAAAATAAACCAGCCACAGTGCGGGCCCTTTTTTTAATTTTTGCATGACTATCCCTCCGATTTATTCAGCCGGAACTGAATGACAGTAAAAATAAGTATTACAAGCACAAGTGCATATCCAATCGCCGATGCACGGCCGAAGTTGAAATCTTTAAAGCCTTTTTCGTAGATTAAAAGCATGGCTGTGTAGGATGATGTACCCGGGCCGCCGGGAGATTTGCCGGCGGTGCTTGTCATCAGCATAACCTGATTGAACACCTGTAAAAAGTTAATCATGCCGGTTACCGCAACCAAAAGCGTAGTGGGCTTTATCATAGGCACAATAATAGATTTAAACGACTGAATGCGGTTTGCACCGTCTATGGTTGCAGCCTCAAAAAGCTCACCCGGTATTTCATTAAGGCCTGCCACAAAAATAATAATGGCGTAGCCAATTTCTTTCCAAACAGTCATTGCAATAATGCAGCCGATGACTTGTTTTTCATCCAACAGCCACATCTGCGGATTTAACCCAAAAAACTCTAAAATAACATTAAAAACACCGTTGTTCGTATTATAAAATGCATATTTCCATAAAAGCGAAACCGCTACGCCAGATGTAATAACAGGCAAGAAATAGGTAGTGCGAAAAAAACCTTGAAACCTTGGTACCGAGTAAATCATGGTAGCAAAAATAAGCCCCAAAAACACATACAAAAAACAAGCGACTAAAGCAAATATCAAGGTGTTGCCCATAGATTTCCAAAACAAAGGCTCTTTAAACATCCATATGAAGTTATCAAACCCTGCAAATTTAAAAACACCTTTTATCGGCTTCCAGTTAAAAAAACTGCCTATAAAGCTGTATAGTATAGGGAAATAGTTAAAAATACCGATATAGACAACAAGAAAACTCATCGAGAAAAAAATCATCCATCGCTCTTGTTTGCGCTGTGTTTTAGGCATTTTTAACGCTGCATTTAATTTCAAATGCCATCCCTCTCTTTCTTCGATATTGAGAAAAAGGCAGGAAATCAAGCTTATTTCCTGCCTTATAAAACGCCTGTTCAGGGTTTATTTCAGATACTGAGCAAGAGGTGATTTTCTCTCTGCAGTTGCAAATTCTGCCTCACCGGCAAGTTTTGCGTTTTCATCATCAAACTTCTGCAAAGTTGTTTTAGCATCTTTACCCTGAATGAAGAGTTCATCACCAAGAATTTGGTTTACAGCAGGGTCAAAACCACTGGTGCAGATACCTGTCCAAACGGTTTTATCAATGTAGCTGGCAATTGTAGAAACTACCTCGTTGCTTACAATGGATGGATCGGCCATGCAGGAGAATTTTGTAGGTGCGGTATAGGTTTTGTTTGCCAATTCTACCAAATAGCTGTCGCTCGCAAAGTAGAAACGCAAAAAGTCCATTGCAACGGCTTTGTTCTTGGGGTCTGATTTTGCATTTACAACCGCAGATACTTCGGGATTGTTGCGGTCTACCACCTGGGTATCGGCACCAAAGGTAGGTGTTGGGAAAATACCCCATTCAAAACTGTCGCCCACGTTGCCTTTCAGCCAGCCGCCTGCCCATGTCCAGTTGTACATCATAGCCGATTGCTTGTTGCCGAAACGCTCTTGCGCAGCGCCGGAGCCTGGTGCAAAAATTTTATCGTTGGTAATAAAGCCTTGCAGCATTTTGGCTGCCTCAATCGCACCGGGGTTATTCATTTGGGTGTGTTTTCCGTCTTCAGCAAACACGTTATAGCCCTTTTGGTAGTTCAGTGCCAGCAAGAAGTATCCATCGGGGATATCCATGCCGTTGACTACAATTTTATCGCCGTCTTTTTTCGTGAGTTTTTTTGCAGCCTCACGCAATTCATCCCAAGTTTTGGGGATGTCTTTATCGGTTAAGCCTGCTTCTGCCCACATCTCTTTGTTGTAGAAAATGGCGCCGGTCATGTTGCCTACAGGGATGGTATAAGTCTTGCTTTCATACATCATAGGCTCAACACCGCTAAAACCTTCTACAAGGGCGGCGGTCAAGTCATCGGGATACGGTTCGGCAAGGCCGGGGATAAAATCGCCGTACCAGTTCAGGTGGAAGTGCATCAAATCCGGCCCTGTGCCGTTGGCTACCGCAACCGGTAGTTTTGCCCAGTAGTCGCCCCAGCCAAGAGATTTATTAACATCAAACTTTACGTTAGGGTGAATTTTCTGATAATCCTCAATTGCTTGCGCATAGCGCTGATAACCTTCCGGACCCGGATCATCATACCAAAAACTGATGGTGATATCTTCACCATTGTTTACAGGTGCGTTGGGGTCGTAAGTAACGGAACCGGTACCAATTACATCAAGCTTTGCATCGGTAGATGCGGACTCGCTCGCAGATTCGGGGGCTGCGGCACTGCTTGTAGGTGTTGTTTTGCCGCAGCCTGCAAAAGCAGTTAGGGCAAACGCCAGAACAAGCATCATGCTGATTAATTTTTTCATTGATGTTTTCCTCCTTTTATTTAGGATGAAGCATTTCCGTTTTTGGAAGAGTTGCTTTCCGTAATTTCATCATAGCAAGTATTCTGCAATGGCTAAAGAGCATTTTTCAACCCTCTGCATTATCCTCTAAAAGTGTACCGAAACAAAAAAATGGTGTACTTTTCGATTCTTTACTGTAGTTTTCAATCATTTTATTGTGGTTTTGTTGTAATAAAATAAGTGCCGTTTGTGCGCATTGTCCTTTTTATCTGCATAACTCACAAAAAAACTCCTCTGAATTTTGCATAAAATTCAGAGGAGTTTATCATGTTTATTGTTTAAATTCATTATAATACTTATAATCTTCCAACGCAGAATCGAATTCATAGGTTTTTAAAATTTTGTCAATCTCTTTATCTGTAGCATGCAGCAACTCACTAATACCATAGGTACTGTCAGCCATATTGGCATCCAACACCGGAGACAAATAAGCATAAATCACCTGTGGCAATATCCCCTTAAAAGCTGTGCGGTCAATATAGGTTGCCTGTACCTGTATTACCTTGCCCAGCTCCCCACTGCGCGTTTTCATCAGCGATGTTTTTGTTGGCACCATTTTTGCCTGTTCGGCGGTTTTTAGCAATACATTGTCGTTACTCAGGTAAAATAACAGCAAATCTTCTGCTACTTGTTTTTTAGCGGGGGATACAGCACGGTTTATTGCAAAGCTTGTTTCATAATTATTGTATTCGTAAGCAGGCGGCACCTTTTCGCTCCATGCAGGAATACGAAAAAAGCCATAATCCACAGTGGGGTAATTCATTTCTAAATGGTTTGCTCCCCAAGGCCAGCCATAAATCATAGCAGCGCCGCGCTGCCCAAGCAAATCATAAGCAGAAGCCTCGTTTACGCGGCATACTTTGTCTTCGTTGCAAAGCTTGCGTAAAAAATTGATATTCTCTATATTCTCAGGATTGCATAAATTGGAACGCTGACCATCTTCAGAAAAAAGCGGAACACCTTTTTGTGCCTGCATAGCAAAAAGCAAGCTTTGCGCCTCGTTGTTAAAATTAAAGCCGTCCACTACAATATTCCCCGATGCATCGTATTGAGTGAGCTTTTTAGCAACCGCCCGCAGTTGCTCCCAAGTAACAGGGATGTCGCGCTCGGTGAGGCCGGCGCGCCTCCAAAGCTCTTTGTTGTAAAAAATACCGCCGGTAGTGCTGCCCAAACTGATAAAATAAAGCTTGCCGTCTATTTTAGATATGCCATGATGTGAAAACGATGAGCTTAAATTGTTTTCATTAAAAATATCCGACGAAAGCGGCTCCATATAAGACAGAAAGTCTTTTCCAAGACTGTTGTGCATGTGAAAAATATCGGGGCCGTTACCGTTTTGCAGCGCCAGCCGCATTTTGGTCCAGTAGCTTTTCCACGGGAACTGTACCAGCTGAATGGTGACATTGGGGCGGTATTTGGCGTACTCTCTTAAAAGGTAAGTGTAACTGTCGCCCCAGTCTTCGTTTACCCACATAGTAAGCGTAATGGGCTTACCGTCGTTTACCGGGTGGTCGGTAAAATACTGCAACGTTTGGTCTTCGAACAGATCCGGCGAAAAATCGGTTATTGTTATAGCATCTTCATTTTGTAAAGTTGCATTAATTCCGCATCCGGCAAACAGGCAGAAAACAAGTGCCAACGCAGCAACTTTTCTCACGGCTTTCATTTTATCCCCACCAATTTTTATTTATTTCGAAATTCAGACGGCGTCATGCCTTTATATTTTTTAAATATTTCAATAAACGAGCGTTGCTGTACATACCCAACTTGTTTGCTGATTTCCCATACCTTTTTATTTGTATTTGTTAACAGCTCGCAGGCAAGCGCAATGCGTTTTTGGGTAATATACTCTTTTACAGAAACACCTGTAGAAAGTTTAAACATTTTGCTGATGTAAGAAACACTAAAATTCAGCTTTTGCGAAAGCACTTCGAGGTCTAAATCAGGCGAAATAAAACTATCGTTTATAAACTCAATTGCAGAAAGTGCAATGTCGTTTGTATGGTCGTTGCGCTTTTGATTGATTTTTTCACAAAGCTGGCAGCAATACTCTTTCAGCAGTTTTACCACATCTGCCCAACAATTACTTTGCAGTATCCCTTGATATACAGTATCGGTTACAATGTTATTTAAATTATCGGGGCTTGTCTCTTCTGCCGTTTGCATAATATCGGTATACAAATGGATAAACGATAACCGTATTTTTTCGGTATCTTGAATATTTAAAAGTGCATAATGTGCAAAGTGATCAATTTCGGTGCAAACATCGTGGTACAAACCTTGTTTTAAATTGGACAAAATAATTTTTTCGATGTTCCATGGATAGCGATAGTTTTTAGCCACGTTTTCCGGTAAATCGCCAAAACTGATAATGCGGGATGTTCCAAGCACAAACTGATATTCCAATGCTGCTTGTGTCTGCTGATACAAATATGGGATTTGCGCAACATCTTGCGAAATATGGCTGTATCCAACTGTAACCGCATGGTGGTGTGAGTTTTCCACATCCTGCCTTACAAGCGATAGCAGCGAGCTCACTTGCTGCTCAGAAATACTTGGGTTATTCATCGCAAAAATAATAGTTACTTCATTTGTATCCATATTGACCGATTCAAAAAAAATATCGTTCTTCATTTGAGTTTGATTTTGTAAAAATTGTTCGATTTGGATTAAAAGCATCAGCGTTTCTTTGCGGTTTGCATAGGTAGGCATTGAGGTTACGCTTTGTTCTACCGCTAAAGTTGCAACCATATAGCGCATTTTATCTGTAAAAAGGATGTTGTAAGACTCAAAACTTTCATAGAGCGATTCGTACAATTCTACTTGATTTTCAAGCAGCTGCCTTAAAAATGCGTTTTTTACAATGAGCTCACTCTCCGTTAGCTTTTGCTGCATGAGTTTGTTTTGGCTGATAAGCGCAGTTACGCCGGTACGCAAATTATTAAAGGCATCTCCCTGTGGGGGCATTGCGTCCTTTACTACGCTCAATTCACCCGATAATGCTTCTATGGGCGTATATATTTTCCCCGCTAATATCCTTGCAATTGCAAAGCCGACGATACCACACAGCAACGCAGCAAAAAGTGCAGTTACAAGCAAAAAGTTAATTTTGTAGTAAATTGTATCCAGCGGTACAATATATAAGTAGTTCCAGCCGGACACTTGCGACACTTCATAAGTGGTCATGTATTTTGTATGATTCATTGTTTGAATAAAATTGCCCTTAAGGCTTGTTTGCGCAGATTTTAAAAAGCGTTCTACCACCTCTTTGGGCGGAGAATCGCTTCCAATCCAGTTGGAGTGCTTGTTTGAAATATAAACCTGAGAGTCTGCCAAAAGGCTGATGTTTTTGAGGTTTTGAAAAAAGTAAGAGCTGTCAACCGTAACAATCAGCAGGGGAGGCTTTACAATCTGCGAAGAACACTGTACCGGCACGCACATAACCCATTCTGTTTCTCCGCCCGTTTTTACAATGGAGTACAAGGGGCTTTGTTCTCCTCCGCCTGCAAGGTGGGCGGCATATGCTGCATCGATCAGTTTTTGATTGCTGTTTTCGTAAATAGATTTATAATTCGGTGTATATACATTTACATCAATCACGGTTTTTTGTTCGGGATAATACACATAGCAGGAGGTAAAAAAGGTGTTCATGTTCAGCACATCGGAAATACGGTCGAACACTGCTTTTTTTACACGGTAATCCCTTATGGTATCGTATCGAATCCCGAAAAACTCCAAATCGGAATAGCTGGTAAATGCCTTTAAAGATTGTTCCATATTTTCTAGAAGCAAATCGTTTGTATTTTTTAACTGCGCCAATGTGTCCGCAGCCTGCTGCCTGGCACTGTCCGTCATAAGTTTGCGGCTATTTAAGTAGTTAATACCGCTGAGGCTAATGACAATTGTTAAAACGATTATGATGAAATAAAGCAGTATCTTTGTTTTATAACCTACTTTTTTTAACATGGTTTCCTCCGCTCGCTAATCATAAAACGTTTTGTCTACTCGGCTTTAACAACTAAGATATATACTATTTTACCATTATTTGTTTCATAGCACAACGATATTTTAGTTTACTGTAACAACAAACTATGTCAATAAAACAAAAGCAAAGATAGAACCGTTGTAATTGTTGCATTTTACTGTTAAAATTCTATGTTATTTTTTATACAATGCCCCTCAAGAATAAATAATCGAAAATAAAACCAACCAACTAAAAATAATTCTATGGTATTGTATCCCCAACGCGGTTATGATGCCAGCTTTATGCGCTTGGGCAATTTGCACGCAATGCTTGCTGCGCCCCGATGCGCTATTAAACCCCAACCGCGTTACATTTGTGGTATAATAGACACGCAAACTATATCATCGAGCAATAAGTTTTACGTTTTTTACAGAGGGAAAGGATTTTTATGAAAAAGCTTCACGCAAGCAGTCAATACATTGGACTGCTAAATAAACTAAAAATCGATTGCGAAAAATGCAGTGGGTTATGTTGCGTTGCATTGTATTTTGCAAAAGCAGAAGGGTTCCCCGCCGATAAAGCGCCCGGCGAACCTTGTAAAAATTTAATGCCAGATTTTCGATGTTCCATTCATTCAGAACTTGCGCAATGTAAATTAAAAGGCTGTATGGCATTTGATTGTTTTGGTGCCGGGCAAAAAGTGACGCAAAGTATCTATTCGAATAAAACTTGGTGTAACACACCCAAAAAAGCAAGTGAGATCTACGATGTATTTTTAATTGTATATCGCCTTCATCAGATGTTATGGTATTTGCTCGAAGCTTTTGCAATCGCCCCTGCAGCAATGTTAGAAAAAGATATGGAGGCACTCATTCTCGAAAATGAACATATGACAAATCTCCCACCTGACGAAATACTTACTTTAGATATAGACAACTACCGTACAAGGGTGAATCAGGTGCTGAAAAAAGCGGCAAAACTGGTTTTTGCTGCAACCAACAGCACTGCCGAAAGTAAAAAAGGCACCGATTTTATGGGCAAAAATTTTAAAAATACAAATCTTGATGGCAAAGATTTTAGTATGGCATTGCTCATTGCAGCAAATCTTGAAGGGTGCAGCTTGTACGGCACCAATTTTTTGGGAGCAGACCTGCGAGATACCAATATTAAAAATGCAGATTTAAGCGAAAGCATCTTTCTTACTCAGGGGCAAGTGAATGCAGCAATCGGTAACCGAAACACCAAGTTGCCCGCGGTACTTACTTACCCGACTACTTGGCAGTAGGATCGTTAGTTGTTAAAGACGGCGGTTAAGAATGCTTATCAACCATATCGCCAGTGTTTGCATTTTTAATTTGTGTGGCAAAGTTACTCCAGTAATACTATTGGATGGCTTGACCTTGACTTATATATTTTGAAAAACTAGCCTTTGACTGTCACAGGAATGGATACAACAACAGCCGCTGCCATCATATTTGCCCAGTTGTTTTGGAACTCGCCCAAATAGGTAAGCACTAAACCCGGTCGCGGGTTTAAGTGGCATATTAATAAGCTACAGCAACGGTAAAAAACAAAACCTCCAAAATGATATAAAATTTAAAATGATTAAATAAGGATGGCACAATAACATGGAAAATAGTTGCAACGTGCCACAAGCAGTACAAGATCATTATGTTAATTAATACAATAAGAAAACCCTCACACTCCCAAAGAAGTGTGAGGGTTTACTGGTGCCGCTGACCGGAATTGAACCGGTACGATGTTGCCATCGAGGGATTTTAAGTCTTACATATGATTTATTATAAACTGAATTGTATGAGTGTTATAATAATGTTAATCAAGACAATGGAGGTAACATTATGTCAGATCAAGAGCTTTTAAAATTATTAGATTGCCTGAAGCTTAATATTGATGTAATTAATGACAATTCAGTTCTATTTGGTGACTACATGAAAGATTGGTTAGAGATTCATAAAGTGAAAATTCAAAAATCAACTTATGAAGGGTATTATAAAGTAATTCACAATTACATCTCGCCATATTTTCTGAAAACTGGGAAAAAAGTAAATCAAATAACAACAGAAGACATCGAAAAATATTATTCTTTTCAAATATCAAAAGGGCTTTCTGCCAATACAGTTCTTAAACATCATGCAAATATTCGTAAAGCTTTAAGTTATGCCAAAAAGAAACATATTATTAGGTATAATCCAGCAATAGATGCAGAGTTACCTAAAAAAGATGTTTACATTCATACTTATTATACACCTGATGAAATTAAGGAATTATTAAAGATTGTTGCAAACACAAAATTATTTATTCCAGTTCTTATATCATCGTTACTTGGGTTGCGAAGAAGCGAAATAGTAGCATTGCAATGGGATTGCATAGATCTTAAAAACAATACAATTGTAATTAAAAGGAAAGCAACTTTTTTAAGGTCAGACAACTCACTAGTTATAGAAAACAAACTCAAAAATAGTTCGAGTTATAGAACGTTATGCATTCCTCAAATTCTTTCTGATTACCTTAATCAAGAAAAGAAAAAACAAAAAGAAAATATAGTTAAAAATAAAGAACAATATAATAGTAAATATAAAAATTTTGTTTGTATTGATGATTATGGAAATATAATATCTCCAGATTATATCACTTATACATTTAGGAATTTTATTAAAAACAACAATTTAAAACCAATAAGGTTCCATGACCTAAGGCATAGTTTCGCTAGCGCATTAAGAACTCAGGGTGTAGATATGAAGCAAATACAAGAATGGCTAGGACATAGTAATTACTCAACTACAGCTAATATATATACTCATGTGGATTTTATAGATAAGCGTTATGCAGCAGAAAAAATTAATCAGCTAATGCATTAGCAATGATTTAATTATACAATTTAAGCAAGTCGAATATTGTTTTTTGAAGAGTACAGCTATGATTATAGTTGTACTCTTTTTATTTTACAACAAAACATCAAGGAGGAAAAGACATGGATGAAAAAAGCAGCCAGCAAAATGAAATCTATAGGGGTTATTGCTTTTTGGAAGACGGCGAGTATTGTCCACCCATTCCGTTTGCAAATTTAGCGCAGGCAATCCACTACCTAAATTTGCAGCGATTGCTGCAGTACCGAGTCATCATTGTAGATGATAGTGATTGTATCATTGCTGAAGCAATCGAAGGAACTATTACATTCCCAAATAATATGGAGGAACAACTCCATGAACATTAAAGTTTATAGCATGCATCTTTGCTCATCGCCGCTGGTCAAGGCAATCGCAGCCATCACTATAAATGGCAAGTTTGCCGTTAATAGCATTAAGGTGGTGCAGCTGGATGAGCGCCTTATAGTGCAAATGCCCAGCATAGAAAATAAGCAAGGCATACATCACGACTTGATACACCCTGTAAATGAAGAAACAAGAAAACAGCTGGAAGAAGTTATTTTAACAGAATACAAAAATAAAACATCAGGAGGAAAACAAAATGAACAATTATAAGAAAGAAATTGATGCAGTCAGGGAACAAATGCTCACAATCCTATCAAACCTTTCGGATGCAGATGTACAGCGCATTTCAGAAAAAGATGGTGTAGCAGGAATTACTGCTTTAGAGTTACTACAAAACTTTATTAGTGATTTAGTCAAGGACACTAATGGTTCAGACGAAACGCCTCAATATTCTGATATTTATAAAAAACTCCCCGTTCCCTTTGGTTCACAGATTTTTATTCCAATCAGATATAAAGAAGTTCTGGACAATTCTATCCAGGAAAGTGTTGAGCAGTTTACGCTTGTGGGCATAAGAAGAAAAGGAAATAAAGATGTGTATTTAGTATCATCCGGTGAGGATACTGATGAAGCGGAAATAGATGGAGTGTTTGTAACGGAAGAAGCCGCTCAACAATGGCTCATTAAAAACAAAGAAATTACATTGTAGACAGATTGTCAACGTCAAGCCGTGATATTTCAAAGCATTATGATCACGTGAATATTATAAAAAACAACAGGAGGAAGACAGAATGAGTAAAGTAATTGCAGTGGCAAATCAAAAAGGTGGAGTCGGCAAAACAACAACAGCTATATCTTTAGGATCAGCTTTAATGAAAGAAGGTAAGAGAGTCCTGTTAATTGACTTTGACCCACAAGGTAGTCTTACCATATGTCTTGGAATTCACGATACCGACGCACTGGAATATACTAGTGCAGCACTTTTAGTTGACAGTATTAACGAGGATACCAAAGAACCGCAGCGGTATATTAATGAAGAACACAGCATCCCCTTTATTGCAGGAAACCTTATGCTGTCGAGTGTAGATGTTCAGTTAGTGAATGTCATTGGTCGTGAAATGGTGCTGAAAGAATCGCTCGAACCGTTCCTTGCAATGTTTGATTATATCATTATTGACTGTATGCCGAGCCTGGGTATGTTAACCATCAATGCTTTAACAGCGGCAGACAGTGTAATCATACCGGTGCAGGCACATTTCCTCAGTGCCAAAGGGCTTGAAGAATTCAGTTCAACGCTGAGAAAAGTTAAGAAGATTAACCCCACACTTACAATTGATGGTATCTTATTTACAATGTATAATAAACAGCTGAATTTTTCAAAAGAAGTTGTACAGGCAATAAAAGATACCTACGGCGAGTCCATCCGTGTCTTTGAAACAATGATACCGAATAGCGTTCGAGCAGTGGAATCTACAGCCGTTGGAAAACCCATTATTGAGTACTGTCCCTACAATCCTGTTGCTATTGCCTATCAAGATTTTGCAAAGGAGGTATTAAACATTGGGTAAAATGGTAATGCAGGACATTTTCAGTTTAAAAAATCATTTCACAGAAGATGATAAAACAGAACAGCAATCCAATGCTTCAAACGGTGAGCAGATAATTTCAATCAAATTAAGCGAACTGCTTCCGTTTCCGAACCAACCATTCCGTCCCTATTCGGATGAAAAACTTTGGGAACTAGCAGCAGACATTAAACAAAACGGTGTACTGTCCCCCATTATTGTCCGCCCGTTCGGCAACGCTTATCAAATCCTTGCGGGACACAACCGAGTCAATGCGAGTAAGCTAGCAGGTTTGAATGAAATCCCCTCTATCGTAAAAGATGTGGACGATGATGCCGCGAAGCTAATACTGGTCAACACCAATATAAACCAACGCGACAAGCTTCTTCCAAGTGAAAAAGCCTTTGCATATAAAATGCAGCTAGATGCTATGAATCGGCAAGGAAAACGAACTGATTTAACTTCGTGCCAAGTTGGCACGAAGTTGGCAGGTAGCCGTTCAGACGTTCGGCTTTCTGAATGTTCAACCGATAGTGCCCGAACGATTCAACGTTATATTCGGCTTACTGAACTCATTCCTGAGCTGTTAGAGATGGTGGATAATGAAAGCCTTGCCTTTATGGTTGGTGTCTATCTGTCCTACCTATCACAAGAAAAGCAGCAGCTGCTATATGAGTATATGGATGCCAACGAACTGAAAAAAGTGAGTTTGGCACAAGCGGAAGTTATCAAGAGCTACAAAGAAGCTCTTGATGATAACCGTCTGAAACTAATATTCTTCGGACTGAAAGAAGAAAAGAAAAAAGCTACTACAACTTACAAGCTTCCAACAGACCGCATTACTAGTTATTTCCCTGATTTAGAAAAGTCGGAGATTGAACAAGAACTAATCAAAATACTGGACGAATATTTTAAACGAGGAGGTTAGTCATTGGCTGATTCAATCATCACGAATATATTTGCACTTGCTAAAAACAAACAGCAAAGTGCTGCACCCGAACCACCTCAATCCATAGAAATTGTTGATAAGGTAGTCAACGAAGAAATAATTGAAAAACCGAATGTCCTGTCAATATCAGTAGACAAATTGATACCCTACGACCACAATCCATTCCACCTGTATGAAGGTGAACGGCTTACCCAGCTGATTGAGAGTGTACGCGAGAATGGAATTATAACCCCACTCATTGTAAGACCAATGGGTGGGGATTTTCAAATCCTTGCGGGACACAACCGGCACAATGCCGCTTGCATTGTTGGACTTGAAACAGTACCTTGCATTGTGCGTTATGTTGATGATACAGAGGCACTGGAAATCGTACTGGAATCCAACTTTACACAGCGTTCTATTACAGATATGCTGCCCAGTGAGTTGGCGAAGTCATTACAAATGCAGGTGGAATTGTTTAAGACTTGTGGAAAAAGAACCGACTTGGTTAGCCAAATGCAACAGTTAATGGAAGATAAATACGGAGAGGAGGAAACAGTAGAAGATGAAAATTCAACCTCCGGTCGCGGTGACCGAAGGTTGAAAAATAATTCTGTTATTACGCTCTCAGAGAGCACCAGGAGGCGCTATATGCGCCTTAATTTACTACATGAGGATTTGCTTGCACTGGTGGATAACGGCTTTATAACGGTGTTGTGTGGCGTTGAGTTATCCTATTTAAGGGCGTTTGAGCAGGAGCTACTTGTTGCATTTCTAGAAGAAAATACAGCAGAAATCAATAAAAAGAAAGCGACTAGGCTGCGTGAGTTATCCAGGGAAAACGCGTTAAACGCATTGAAAATTAAAACTGTGCTGTCAGAGCGAGAAACGAAAAAAGAGTTTGCACCAAAAATCACAAAGCCGAGCCAGGCAATTAAAAGCCTATTCCCTGCCGGCACAAAACCCAAGACCATAGAGAGCACGATAGTGACGGCGCTGAAATTTTACTTTGAAAATAACCCCAAGGAGCGACAACATGAAACTGAATGACAGAATACAATATCTAATCAATTTGTTCGAACAAACAAGAAATGAAATCACTGCAACCCCCCAAAGTTATATAAAGTTTTTATCCTTTTGCAGTAGGAACTACAAGTACGGCTATACCAGTCAGCTGCTGTTCTACGCGCAAAATCCAAACGCAACAGCAATTGCAAGTTATGACGAGTGGAAGCAACTTAACAATCCTGTTAAGCGTGGGGCAACGGCTCTTTGGTCATTTAATGAGGATATGACCAAACCGCAGCATTACTTTAATATTGCCGACACGGTGCATCCCAATAAGTATGAGCCATGGGCAAATGTTAAAGAGGAGTATAAACCGGCTGTACTTGCCCAACTGGAAAAGATGCTTGAGAAATACCAAGTGAAATACCCTAAAACTGAAGATGTAAATGCTAATTTGGAAAATTGTGTGGTACAATACACATTAGACTATTTAAAAGGAAACCAGGCGGTGCAAGCAGAACAAGAACTGGTTATCCGCAGTGTACAGGTTGAAGTGTGCAGCAGGTTTGGTATTGCCACACATTTCAACCCCGACGTATTTAGCAGACTTGCTAAAATGACAAATCATCAATTTGTAAATTTGCAGATTGCAATTCATAACATTACGGGCAGTGTTTTAAAAACTGCTGAACAAACCATCAAACGTTTAGAAAGAGGTAATAACTATGAAAACAAAATTCATCAACGGAGTCAAACATCTCTTTTCGGAAGAAACACAGACCTTTCTGCCAATCGTCAAGACAATGAACGGGATAACCTACAATTTGGACGAGGGAACAATGACCTATCAAGCGGAAATGAATCTGCCGGAACAGTCAACGGGCATCTTCATAGCAGCACTGAAAACTATGCTACAGGAGAACACACCAGCATTTTGGGAGGAACTCAAAACAACGATGCAGCTAAACGGGTTCCTGGTGCAGAAAGACAGGGAATACACAGACACATATCAACAAATACTGAAACAGCTTCAGGCACAAAACCCGTGTCCAGTAACGAACCACTATATGGAGATAGTACAGTGGAACAACCAGACAACGCAACAGGCGAAGGAGTTCGTAATGCAGGAAATGTCAGAGGAAGTAATGGCACTCAGCGAATTGAAAAAAGCATAGAACTAGAACCCACATTGACTGATGATAGCGGTGTGGGTTCTTCTGTTTCAGACAATAAAATTCGAGTTTTAGTAGTAGAGCCAAAAAAAGAGCCTTATGTCAGAGAAATTTCCAAAGGCTATAAGGCGTTGCAGGAAATTATTCAAGGTACATTTACTGTAACCGAACTTGCTGCTGGTGTCGATATTATCAGTGCTGATGAATATCCAGCTGAGCCAACTATAAACCGTATTGTAAAAGGCTTTCCTTTTTATGAGACTTTTGTAGTAGCCGGAGTCGATAAAACAACAGGCAAAACCATATCACTTTCAGAAGAAAATATTTCAAAGTATCAAGAACAATTTAAGGCACCAACCTATGAGATACCAAAAGCAGTCGAGCAAAAAACTACTAAGAGCCATCATGAGATTGTGGAGAGCGTTCTACTGCGCGGAGCTAATGTAGAGGAAAGTCAAAAACGCATTTATACCTTTTTCAGAAACAACAGCAACAAAAAAGAGCGTATTAAGTTTTTGAAAAAGGAATACGGATGGAGCGGTTCTGCTTCTCCGCTGGACAATGGCGGACATATTCAGATCAACTATAACTCAAAGGGTGCAGTGATAGATTATCAAGATGATAACCTGCAATTTGTCGACAAGTTTACTTGGGCACAAATGGAAAACGGTATTGATGCACTGATTCAACAGGAAAAGTACCCAGTTCCCGACGATTGGGTAGAACCGGAAGTCGACATTCCGCAATATAAAAGCAAACCCTTTAAGGTGGATAGCAGTCTACCGGAAGATACTGAGTATGAGCAGATGAGCTTATTTGCAACGCAGGAATATGAGGAAGAAGTCGAAGAACCAATACAAGAAAACCGGACAGCTGAGCCTGCTTTACTAGGTAAGGCTGAACCAAAGGTACCGGAAGCAGAACAACCGTCAGTTGCAGATAAAGAGATTACCGAAACGCCACACTATAAGGTCGGAGATTACGCAGAACTGGATTATAGCGGCACATCAATTAAAGGTGAAATAAAATATGTTGGCGATAAAGATGTGTCTGTCTTTACCGGTCCTTATTCGTGGGATGTACAGGTAATAAACCGAAAATACTTTGAAAAACATCTTCGTAGTAATCCCAACAATGAGCAATTGCATTACACATTGCAAAATTACCAATTCCCCGCCGACTTGGCTTTACCCAATGGGCAAAAAGCAAAATATCAATGCAATATTTCAGCCATCAAACTGCTAAAACAGCTTGAGGCGGATGGTGCACAGGCAACAGCAGAACAGCAGGATGTGTTAGCGCACTATGTTGGTTGGGGCGGAATTGCACAAGCGTTTGATGAAAGCAATACCACTTGGTCAATCGAGTACAAAGAGTTGAAATCCGTATTTACAGAAGATGAATATGAGAGTGCCAGGGCATCGGTGAACAATGCACATTTTACCAGCCCTCTAGTTATCCGTGCAATTTATAATGCATTGGAGAAGTTTGGATTTAGAGGTGGCAACATGCTCGACCCAGGGCTTGGCATTGGCAACTTCTATGGTGCTTTGCCGGAGCGACTGCAGGACTCCGGCACCTATGGAGTCGAGATAGACAGCATTACTGGACGTATTGCGAAACAGCTTTACCCGAATTCTAATATCCAAATTAATGGCTTTGAAAACACAGAGTTCCCCGACAACTTTTTCGATGTATGCAATGGTAATGTCCCGTTTGGTTCATACTCTGTTTTTGACCCCCGATACAACAAGCTCAATCTAAATATCCACGATTACTTTTTCGCTAAATCGTTGGATATTATAAGACCCAACGGTATTATTTCGTACATCACATCTAAGGGTACATTGGATAAAGCAAGCCCAACATTCCGAAAGTATCTTGCACAGCGTGCAGAGCTGATCGGCGCTATACGTTTACCGAATACAGCATTTAAACAAAATGCGGGTACAGAAGTAACCAGTGATATTATCTTCCTCAAAAAGCGAGAACGCATGTCGGTGGAAGAACCCGACTGGGTGCACCTTGGTTTAACCGAAGATGGAATACCGGTGAATCAGTATTTTGCGCAGAACCCTCATATGATGCTAGGTAAAATGGTATATGACACAATGTACGGGGGTGAGGATAGAAAAGAGACAGCGCTGCATGCGGATGAACGAGATTTAGAAACTGCTTTGCAAGAGGCAGTTTCTTTTTTACCCTCAGACATTTATGAGCAACAAAAAAACATACAAGAAGTTGAAAGCGAGGATGTTCTTCTCGCTTCCCCTGATGTAAAAAACTTTACTTACACCAAAGCGGATAACGGCTCGATTTACTACCGCGAAAATTCGGTGATGATAAAACAGGAATTTTCCTATGCCAATCAACGGCTGCTGTCCGACTTCTGCGAATTAAAAGGTTGCATTCGGTATCTTTTAAATATCCAAATGGATGGATGCAGTGATGAGGAACTTGCACAGGCTCAAAAAGAACTCAATCAGTTGTATGATGATTTTGTATCGAAGCACGGATATGTGACCAAGAAATCAAACTACAACGCACTGCAAAAGGATACCGACTATTTTCTTATTTCATCGCTTGAAAATGTAAACGAGGATACGGGTGAAGTTACCAAACGAGATATTTTTACAAAGCGCACCATTACACCTAAACGAGTGACTAACAGCACCGAAACTGCAAAGGATGCGCTTGCCGTATCATTATCTCAGAAGGGCAAGATTGATTTTAATTATATGCAGCAGCTTTATAAAAAGCCGTTACCCGAGATAATCGAGGAACTGGGCGCACTCATCTATCTCAATCCCGTCCATTACAACGAAGAAAACCCAACCGACGGTTATGAAACAGAAAGTGAATATCTAAGCGGTAATGTCAGAGAAAAGCTCAGAACTGCAAAGCAAGCAGCAGAACAGCACCCCGAACTCTTTTTAAAAAATGTTGAGGCATTGGAAAAGGTTCAGCCAAAAGACATTTTACCGGATGAGATTGAAATTCATTTGGGAAGTAATTTTATTCCATTGGAGTACTACAGTCAATTTATTTATGACACGTTAAATCCCACAGCTGCTCATCGCGGTGAGGATGCAAAACGGCATATCTTTGTAAGATACAATCGGTTTAACAACTCCTACTTTATTACCAATAAAGCATTGGAATATAAATCGGTATTGGCAAAAGATACCTACGGCTCAGAGCGGATGAGTGCTTACCATATTATTGAAGCAAGTTTAAACTTGCAGAGTGCTGTGGTAAAGGACGATATATCAGAACCCGGTGAGAAACCGCGTTATGTCATTAATCATACTGAAACCACGGTGGCAAAACAAAAGCAGGAACTTCTGCAGGACACTTTCAAAGAATGGCTTTTCCGCGATGTAGAACGGCGTGAGAAAATCGTTCGTATGTATAATGAGAAATACAATAGCATTCGGCTTCGTGAATATGACGGGTCCCTGTTATCACACATAGATGGCTTGAACCCCGAATGGAAGCTGAGACCAAAGCAAGCGGATGCCGTTGCAAGGGGTATTTTTAGTGGAAGAAACGCATTATATGCGCACTGTGTTGGTGCAGGAAAAACGCTTACTTGTGTAACCGTAGCAATGGAACGCAAGCGGCTGGGACTGTCAAACAAGACGATGATAGTTGTCCCCAACACCTTAACCGATCAGTGGAAAAGTTCTTTTTTGGAATACTTTCCTGGGGCAAACATTCTCGTGTCTACGAAAAAGGATTTTGAAAAGAACAACCGCCGGAAGTTTATATCTAAAATCGCAACCGGCAATTACGATGCCGTGATTTTAGGCTTTTCGCAGTTCGAGCGTATCCCTGTATCTGATACCTTGATGTCGCGAGAATTAAGAAATCAGATAGAAGATATTACGGAATGTATCAAAGAACTAAAGGAAGAAAACAGTGAAAAGTGGACGGTCAAACAAGCAGAAGCTGAAAAAAAGCGGTTGGAAAATCAACTGAAAAAACTGATGTCAGGCAGAAAGGACAGCACCATAACCTTTGAAGAGTTGGGCGTAGACAGCTTAATTGTAGACGAAGCGCATAATTATAAGAACTGTGCTATCTTTACAAAGCTGCGTAATGTCGCAGGGCTGAGCACTGCCGGCGCTCAAAAATCTACCGATTTATTGCTCAAAATAAGATACCTCAATGAGCTGAACCAAGGAAAAGGCTGTGTTTATTTTGCAACCGGCACACCATTGTCCAACTCCATGACAGAAATGTTCACAATGGAACGTTATCTGATGAATGATGTGCTGGAGAATATGGGGTTTGATTACTTTGACAACTGGGTATCGGTATTCGGCGAGACAGTGACCTCAATGGAACTTAAACCCGAAGGCACCGGTTACCGCCCAAGAACCAGGCTCTCAAAATTTGTAAACCTGCCAGAGTTGGTAACATCGTTTCGGTTGGTTGCAGATATACAAACAGCGGATATGCTTAACCTGCCAAAACCCAAGCTTGTTGATGGCAAACCTCAAATAGTAGTGGCACCTCCCAGTAAACCACTGGAGCTATTTTTGCACAATGCGGCAAAACGAGCAGAAGACATACGAAGCGGTGCTGTTGAACCTTACGTGGATAATATGCTCAAGCTTACCGGAGATGCCCGCCGTGCCGGCACAGATATACGGCTGATTGACCCCAATGCTGTTGATGACCCTCATTCAAAGGTCAATCAGTGTGTGCAAAAGGTGTATGACATTTACCAAAGTTCTAATGATTTTAAAGGTGTGCAGCTTGTGTTCTGCGACATTTCAACACCCAATCCAAATAAGTTTAACGTGTATGATGATATGCGTCAGAAGTGGATTGAGATGGGCATACCAGCAAAGGAGATTGCCTTTATCCATAATGCAAACAATGAGATACAGCTTGCGAAACTGTTTTCGCAGTTACGAATGGGGCAAGTACGAATTTTAATTGGTTCCAGTGCGAAATGCGGTGCAGGGATGAACGTGCAAGACCGGCTGATAGCGTTGCATCACTTGGACTCGCCGTGGACACCAAAGGACATTGAACAGCGCGAAGGTAGAATTTTGAGACCCGGTAACAACTGCAAAGAGGTATACATTTTCCGTTATGTCACAGAGAAAAGCTTTGACAGTTATATGTGGAGCATCCTCGAAAACAAACAGCGTTTTATTTCTCAGATTATGACTTCCAAAGAACTGCCCCGTATTTGCGAAGATATTGACGAAAGCGTTTTATCTTACGCTGAAGTTAAGGCAATAGCAAACGGCAACCCAAAAATAAAAGAGAAAATGGAGGTGGAAGTTGAACTTGCAAAACTAAAAGTTTTGAAGAATGAATACAGTAAAAAACGTTTTCGGCTGCAAGATGAATATGAAGTGAAATACCCTCGCAGCATTGACCAAAATAATACATCTATTAAGAAATACGAACAAGATATTGTTTTAAGAAATGAAAATACAAAGGAAGATTTTAATATTCTACTTGATGGTGTTGTTTTTACTGATAAAGAGCAAGCCGGTGAAACAATAATTGCTATGAGCCAAAAGCTGAAAAAGTTACAAAATCTTTCGATAGGTTCGTATCGTGGTTTTTCGCTGGAGCTTACAATGGATTATTGGTTAGTGTGTTATGTGCGCATTTGCGGTGCAGAGAATTACCGGGTTCTGTTATCTGATAAAAGCGCAGGTGTAATTCAAAGGCTTGATAATGCGTTAAACAGTTTTGAAAAGCAAGTATCAAAATTGGAATTTGAAAACGCTCAGAATGAAGAATACATTTTGCAATCCAAAGCGGAATATGAAAAGCCGTTTGAACATGAAGATAAACTGCAAGCACTGATGCAGAAACAGGTCGAACTGGAAAAGGAACTACAGTTTGACGAGAAAACCAAAGACGAAATACCATCAAGAGAGGATGATGATATTGAACTGATTGATGCCTTGGACGATGAACTGGAGGATGATTTTGAATTAGAGGAATAGGAGGTTGTGTGTTGAAAAGAGAATTTAAAATGCCTGATGACTCAATTTCTATTGCAGAAATGGAAGATTACGGATATGTTTACGACGTATCTAATGAAATGTTACCATTAAACCTCGAAAAAGCATTGGAACTTTTTAAATATTGTTCAATTTATAGATTAGACAGGGATAATTCAGAGGGATTAATGGAAAGCGAAGAGGAAATTAGAGAACATTTTGAATACGGTGGTATTGTAGGAGTCGAAATGGATAGTTACGTGAATATTTTCGGCATAGAAAGAAAACGGCTCTTCGTTGACATGGACGGTACTCTAGCAGTATTTAAACCGACAAACCGGTTGGAAGCCCTCTATGAAAAAGATTATTTTGCAAACCTAAAACCAATTGATAGTGTTATCGGAGCAATTAAACTAATAATAAAACAGCACCCCGAAGTCGAGGTCAACATTCTATCCTCTTATTTATCCGACAGCCCTTACGCTTTACAAGAGAAAAATGAGTGGCTAGACATGTACCTACCAGAAACAAATAGTGACAAACGCCGAATATTCCTTCCATGCGGTCAAGACAAGAAAGATTATGTTGCAGGCGGAATTAAAGAAACGGATTACTTGCTGGATGACTATACCCATAACCTCAGCCAGTGGGAACCGCCTGCAAAAGGAATTAAACTATTAAACGGCATCAACCACACCAGGGGAACTTGGGACAAGGACCGAATACGTTTTGATAAATCCTCTGAACAGTTGGCATCTGATATTATTAATGTGATGGCAGGCGTAGCACAAGTCAAAGATGATAAACCGGAATTAACAGATGGAAAGGAGCAAGCACAAATGGCAGACTTTATGGATAGTACAATCGTTGAGGTTCTAAAGCAGAAAGGCAATGTAATGCTGCTGCAATGGCATTATCCAAACAATAACTTTGAGTACTCCGTGCACTATCTAGATGCAACGTTAGATGGTGTACGAAATGGCACTTATTTTGATAAAGATAACCTTGATAAGTGCCAAGCTCGCTTTGATGAGAAAACCAAAGATATAACAGAAACCGCTGAAAAAGATTTCAGCGGTTTTTCTTATCCCTATCAAAAAGGTTACGTCCTGTTTAATAAGCCAATTAATCACGAAGTCGACCATGCACCAATCAAAACACAGCCGGTTCAGGAGCAGCCCCCAAAGTTAGAACGTATCACAAGCTTTGTTCGTGAAATTCTTTCTGAACCGTCACAGACTGGTGAAAACAAATATTATGGGTATTGCAACGGAACACGAGAAACGGAAGGCTTTGATACTATTGACGAACTCATTAAAAACAACAGCCGGTACACCCGTGCAGACATTGCCGCCAACGCACCTATGCCGGATTACAACATTCTGAGCCTGTATTACAGCGATGGAACAGTATTCCGAATTAAGGGCGATGAGCACAACGTTGACTTTACAAAAATGCCTGCAAAAGAATTAAAAGAATTCGTTGATACTTTTCAGAAAGAGCAACCAAAATCAAAGTACAAATACAAATCACAGACAGCACCCCACCAACAACCGAAAAAACAATTCAATGAACAGCAATACGAACAGGCAAAAAACACAAACTTGGTTGCATTCCTCCAAGGTCGAGGTTATGACCTATACCCATCCGGAGGATGGTACCGATGGAGAGACCATCCAAGCCTTGCGGTGAACGAAGATGGGCGTTGGGCGTGGCATTCTCAGAACCTCAAAGGAGGTCCGATTGACTTTCTTGTAAAATGTGAAAACTACCAATTTGTGGATGCTGTACTTAAGCTTGCCGGAGATACAAATTCATATGTTCCAAATCTTGAAGAAATCCGCAAAGAGAAAGCGGAAGAACCCAAGCCGCCGATGAAGCTTCCACCCGCAAACAGCGACAACAAAAGAGCTATCGCTTATCTTGTTAAAACAAGAGGACTGGATGAAAAAATCGTAAAAAGCCTTATAAAAGATAAAATCATTTACGAATCAGCAGATTACCATAATGTTATATTTGTGGGTTATGACAAAGACGGTGCAGCTAAATACGCAGCACAGCGTGGTACCATTACTAATGCGAAAATGCCCTTTAAGCGTGACGTGCAGAACAGCGACAAAAGCTACGCATTTCATTTGCGCGGTACATCCGCAACTAAGATTGCAGTGTTTGAAGCCCCAATCGATGCTATCAGCCACAAGTGCATACAAAAGATTTTTAAGCAAGATTACAACTCCATCAATCGTATTGCACTGGGTGGTGTATCCGACAAAGCTCTGGAACGTTACCTGCAGGACAATCCACTGATAACCGATATAACGTTTGGTACAGACAATGATGAGCGCGGACATAAAGCGGCTAAGGAGCTGATGCAAAAGTATAAAGACCTGGGTTACAACGTTTCAAGAATGACACCCAGGGGCAAAGATTTTAACGATGACCTGCTTAATATACGAACAGAGTTCGCCCAACAGTCTGCCAGGGTACAGGCACAACCACAAAATGAACAGGGAGCTGAACCGGATATGGGGTAGCCTTTTCTTTTGATAAAGTTAACTTATTTTATACTAATTACTTGGTTTGTTATCAAAGGGCAGGATAAGGCGTATTACATACGCCCAAAAACTCCTTGAAAGCAAAGCTTTCAAGAGGTATTACAACAGGCTATGAAGTAATACAAACGTATTACTTCATAAACCGCTAAAGAGGGATGATTAAGAATGAAGTATTTAAGAAACGAGGATGGAGAAATCGTTACATGTAAGACTTGTAAACAAGCTCTTACAGATAAGATGGAGTTGGAATACTCTCAAGAAGCTACTGAATTGTTTTGTTCACCAAATTGTGCTATGGACTTTTACTTTAACCGCATGGAAAGCAAACCAGTAACTTTTGAAGAAGCTTTAGAACTAATAAAATAGAGTGAAAACGATTGGAGGTAAATAGTGGCATATAAGATAATACGAATAAATAACAACAAGTATGAAGAAACGCGTCTGTACCGCCTGCTTGAAGAAAAAGAACTGCCAATCTACATAGGCAGCTCTTTTTTAATTGAAAAGGACGAACACGGCGCGTTTTGGATTTATGTAATGACATTGAAGGAGGACAAAATATATCATGATAAGAATACCCAATCGAGTAATCGCACTGGTTTTAGCGGTTACAATGCTGCTGTCTGCAACGTCCCTAACGACCTTTGCAGATGACAGTCATTATAATGACAGCGGATATTCAGACAGCGGTACTTACATGGAAGAACCACAAGATTTTAGTGACGAGTATGCCGAATATCTTATACAGCTAGATGAGAAAAATAAAGAAGATGGTATACAAAGCACTTTGTGGCTTGATTATATGATAAAGTACGGCAAAGCTTTACCATATGAACAAACTCCACATAGCTATGTGTATAAAGAGCCTCAGATACAACCGTATCAAGGCTTGAGAAGAATGAGGAGGTCATTACAAAGCAACACAGTCACTACATTGGGACAACTACCATTGGGGGCAAAAGTAGTCGATGCTGCAACCCAATGGGGCGATGAACCAATGATATGGATAAAATCATCAGACCACGTAAGAGTATCCTATGGAAAAGATTTAAATACAACTCATTACGGTTTGACACATCAGATGGATGTAAATGATGAATGGGGTTATACATCTGCAAAAGGAGCTTCCTATTATGTATCAGAAAAAATTATAGGTCAATTTCCCAAAAGTATTGGATATAACGAAACTTATTTCTCAAATATGCTGTTAAAATGGCTAAATGAGCCTAATCAAAACCACTTTTTAGGTAAGAATTTTTATACCGATGTTCTCTCCGAAGATTTAAGACGAAACATGCAGGTAGCAACTTTTTATGGTAATTATGTGTATCATAAAACATATAATAATGGCAGAAAAATAGGAAAAAATGTAATAATGGATGCATGGGTAGGGCAAAAGGGAGTTGAATTTATAAGAGCTTTCCAAGGCAAATTAGAAAATGATACACAATATTCATATGATGCAGGGATTGAAGATTCAGATTTGATGCATAAATATCACCCAATTATAGGAGAAACAAAACCATTTAGACCATATAAGGGTGTATGGGGTGGTGTTGATGAAAATAAAAATCTATTACCAAGTGAACTTGTTTGGGGAGGAACAGACGGAGATGGCAGAGATGATGATGGAAGTGATGGATACTATGCATGTGATTCATTACAAAACGCTATTGGTGGTGGCTCTTTATTATTATGTAGTGGTCGCATAGCTGCAAATGTAAGACCTGTTATTGCATTAAAAGATAATACAAAGGTATATGCAGTTCCGGACGGAAATGGTATTTATACCTTAGTACCAAGTTTGGAAAAGCCGGTTATATCGCAAACTTATAACTCATCAAATAATAAAGTAATAGTAACAGCTACTTCGCCAGAAGCCCAATCAATGCAGATACTTGAAAACGGTGTTGAAATATCATATATAAGAGGTAATTTTATTGAATATGAAATATCAAAAAATGGTAAATACTCCGCAAAAGCTATAGCAAATATAACAAAGGAAACAGAATTTGATGTCAATGAGATTGATGAATTAGGACCCCAAATTACTTATACCCCGCTAACAACAGGTTGGGCAAGGTCAAAGAGCACAACTATCACTCTTACAGATGCCAAAACTCCGAGCGGTATGCAGTATCAAATCAATGGTGGAGCGTGGACGAACTATACTGCACCATTTTCTTATGATTTTACATCAAACGGCAGTATTACTGTTAATGCTCGTGATAAGTGGGGTAACCCATCTAGCACCACTACAATCACTGCAAATCAGGTTGATACTACGCCTCCTACACCACCTGTCATTACAAAATCACCACCCAATTTGTGGTGTAAAGATGATGTTGTGGTCAGTATCGACGGTGGAAGCGATACTGATAGTGGAGTAAAGGGATATTTATATAGTATAGACAGTGGAAATTGGCAGAATTACATAATTCCATTTAAAATTACACTCGCTAGAAGTACTGTAATTCATGCACGAACAATTGACAATGTGGGATATGTATCTCAGTTAATAAATAGAGTTGTCAATATCGAACGAGTTAAACCCACAGGTGTAATCACCTACAACAAGGCTTGGACAAATGGTAACGTGGAACTTACCTTTAATGCTTCAGATTTAGGTGGCTCAGGTGTACAGCACGTTCGCCCCGCAGGTGGCAGCTGGACAGACGGCAACACGGTTAAACATTCTGTATCAACCAACGGTACTCACAGCTTCGAGGTTGAGGACAACGCGGGGAATGCCGAAAGAATCAGCGAAGAAATTAATAACATAGATAAGGTTCTGCCCGTAATTGAAGAAATCAACTTTGTTAAGGAAAATGATGACCTTATTCAAAGCATATTACATTTCTTCAATAAGCAAGTTTCAGTACACATTAAAGCAAGCGATGATGCTTCTGGTGTAGACAAAATTGAATACCAACTTATTGAAAAAGGAAGTACAATCAAAGAGGATGGATGGCTGCTTTACAATCCCGATGAGTTACCGAAAGTGTCCCGTCGTTTCAGCGGTACGGTGGCTGCGCGTTGCACCGATGTGGCAACCAACATGTCATTGGTGAAAGAAGAACCAGTTACAGTTGAAGATACCCCACCTACAGCAACGCACACGCTGAGCACAACCGACTGGACAGACGGTACAGTCACAATCAGGCTAAAGGCACAAGATGACCTATCCGGTGTAGCAAATATCACTCTGCCCGATGGGACAGTTGTGGACGGGAATACCGCAGAGTTTACAGTCAGCCAAAACGGTACTTACCGTTTTATAGTTGTTGATAAGTGCGGCAACATCTTAAACTACGATGTCGAGGTCAAAAAAATCGACCTTACCCCCTGCACCGCAACCCACACGCTTAGCCCAAACGGGTATACAAACGGGCGTGTTGAAATTACTGTTATTGCTGAGGATTTAGAAAGCGGTGTGAAATCTATTACTTTGCCCGATGGCACAGTGGTGGATGGTAATACCGCATCCTACACTGTGGATGCTAACAGCACATACACGTTTCAGCTTACCAACAATGCGGGAACTACATCCGATTACGTAGTTACGGTGGATAAGATAGACAAAGCAAACCCCACCATAACCAAGTTTGAGTTGCGCGAGACACAGGATAGTCCTGTCAAGCAGTTCTTCCGCAGTATTCTGCCCAATACCAATATGTTTCGGAAGCAAGTAGAATTAATTGTTGAAGCAGAAGATGACCATTCTGGAGTAAACAAAATAGAGTATCAAGCCGTACCCAAAGGTAGTCAAGTATTAGACAGTGGTTGGAAAACGTACCACGGCGGTGATAAACCGTCACGGCTGAAAAAGGATATGGATGCAACGGTTTATGTAAGATCATTGGATAATGCTACAAACATATCTGCCATTGTTTCCAAAGACGCTATTATTGATGGCACTGCACCGACCGCAACCTATACGTTAAGTACAACCGACTGGGTAAAAGACGGTATTGATATTACCATCAAGGCAAAGGATAATATTGTTGGCGTTGCATCCATCACCCTGCCCGATGGTACTGTGGTGGATGGGGATACGGCTACCTACCATGTTACTCGCAACGGTGTTTATACATTTATCCTTACGGATAAGTTGGGTACAAGCTGCAAATACACAGTTACAATTAATAACATCGAGGAGCAGCTGCCAACACCACCAAAAACAGAACCACAACCAACCGACCCGAACCAACCCGACGAGTTGGAACTGGAATGGTCAAAAGCGCCCGAAGAACTGGATGTTAAAGCAGAAGCACCCTCTGGCATTTTGAAGTATCAGTATCGAATTACAAAGGTATCCAACCCTATACCCACACCACCGGATGAGAAACTACCGAACAAGGCAAAGGTGCTAGGAACTTTTGTAACAGACTGGTTAGAATGTAACGGTAAAATAACCGTTACAGATGAGGGGATTTTTGATGTCAATGTTCGTTCGGTATCGTTCGCAGGTAATGTGTCACCTGAATCCAAATATACAGTAAAAAACGACTTTACACCGCCTACCGTAACTTACAATACCACACGCAACTCCATTGAACTCAAAGCTGAGGATAATCTCTCAGGCGTTGCTAAAATAGTATGTGAGCATGGCGAGGTTTTGGGCAGTGAAGTTTCCTGCCCGATGAAACGAACCGAAGAACATGTCTATACCGTTACGGATGACGCAGGCAATCCTACGGTAGTTACCGTGAAGTTTAAGCGGAGAAGCAACCCATCAAAACCCGATTACGAGCCACCTTTAGAAACTGGGGACACAACAGCAAAACCCGATAAGCCGCATCCGCACGAACCGACCCCAAGCGAACAGCAAACAACTACGGATAACAGCACACCAGCTGAAGCGCCAGAAGTGGATACTGTAAACAGTCTGCCCAACGTACCCGAACAAACAAAGCCAAACGATACAGCATCTACTGAGCCGAAAGAAAAGACGGATAGTGCTTATCAAATTATTGTGCAATTAATCAGTGATTTTGTACGGAACCCCGTCAAAGCTTTACAGAATTTGTGGTCGTGGATTATGAGACTGCCGATGGGCTGGCGTGTAGCTGTCCTCAGCTTGCGGGGGCTGCTGATTGTGTTGGTTGCTTACGCTGTAAGCAAAAAAATACACAAAAAACACAGCAAAAAAAAGAGCACATCCAATAACTAGATGGCTCAATAAACAAACTTATAAAATTTGACGCTTTACCCCAAAATATGCTAAAATACCGAAAGCAAGAGGTAAATCGTAAAAGCAGAGTGTGGTTGCCGACACCCTCCGAAAGGAGGTGGTCGACCATTGGTTACTTATGAGGCATTAACATTTTGTATCGCGCTAGCTACGCTGGTTGCATATATCATTGTAAATTGCTCCAAAAAGTAACAATCACCCTGCCTAGCCCGCAGAGTGATTGTTTGGAGTAATCTAAATTCACTTACGCGGCAACCGCACTAGCGGTACGGTTATCTCTTGCTTTCATTATATCCTGAAGTATTTATTTTGTCAAACAATAAGCTAGTGTCTTTTAGGGCAAACTATGAGTATAGAGCATATTAATAAAACAGCAAAACGCCTTTACCTTTAACCCAAAATATGGTATAATTAATTTAGGGAATAGTATCCTAAAAAGGAGATGTAGACCATGACTAAAAAGACGAAAATCATTGTAACAGCATTGGCTGCAATCGTTGTAGTCTTTGCAGGTGTTGGTATTTATATGTTGACAAAGGACTCACCGTTCATTGTCGACCCCGTTCACGTTCTAGCCGAAGAAGCAGCATCTGAGCCGACTTCAAAGGCAGATGATACGGATGATCAAGAATATAAAGTCCCGCCGATTGTAGTAACCCCTCCGGCTGAAAAAACCATCAAAGATACAAAAAACAGCACCCCAGAGGAAAACACCGAGGTAGTTACCAAAAATCCCGATGGGACAAAAACCACTGAAATCGTGAGACCAGAGTTTGAAAAGCCAGAACCGCCAGCACCACCAGAGGTAGATGAGAAAGAAGCAATGGACCCCGAAAAGCCACCCGAATACACACCTGAACAAAAAAAGCCAAACAAAGAACCTAAGAAACCAACAGGCGGAGAATCCAACAATAAAGGTGAGATTTATGTTCCAGGCTTTGGTTGGCAAAAACCTGTAGAGAATACATTTGAAGTTGCAGAAAATGCAGGTACAGGTGAAGTAATCGGATACTAAAAATTGACATTTATGTACTCCTGTGTTATATTTTAAAAAATAGCATAGGAGTAATATTATGGGAATAGACACCAAAAACACTATTTTACTGATTGTATTTGTCATAGTTGCGGCAATTGTCTTAACGGCTGTTGGATATGGTATCGTATGGCTTGTTATACGTTATTTTACTTATGATTCAAGAAAGCTAAAAGCTCAACAACAGATGTTAGAACAATCTTTAATAAAATTTAAAGAGCCTGCTTCCAATAGTCAGTATACAAAAATACAGGACAAAGATACTTATGCAATACAGCAGCTAACCCAAAGAGTTTATAAGTTGGAGCAAGAAATAAAGAGTTTAAAATGTAAAATTTAATAAAACCTTATTTAAAAAGCACAGATGTAAATCTGTGCTTTTTTGTTAGAGGAGTTGATTAAGCTGAAAAGGATTATAACATTATTTTTTTGTTTTATCCTATTATTAATATCACTACCAACAATCGCCTATTCAGACGGTGATCCGAACATGGACGGCGGTGGCGGTGGAACAGAAGACGGGACCAAAGAAAACAGTTGGAATATAGGAGACGATGGAGTGAGAGTTACAATTGTACGAATAAGTGATAAAAGAGCCATCACATCCCCCGTAGATTTTAGCAATAAAAATCCTAATGTTAGTGTTTTCTTTGGCTATAGTAGTAAAATTCAATATAAGAGCGGAAAATCTCTGCAATCTAATATGGGTGCATACAATAGAATAAATCCCGCTTCTCCTATACCTTCTGTAGTAACAGCCAATGGCGGGGGTAACATTGATTCGGTCAAGACTTATTTCAGCAAAGAGGGTACTTTGCAAGACATCTGTGATAAAACAGGATTTGACTATGACGAGTTAATTAGCGGTGACTATGTCGTTATGCTAGAACCGTTGGTGTACATCACTTATAACGGAATAAAGTTTTGTATGACGGCTACGGAAGCTGCACTGTATGACCGTATGACAAGCGGAGATCTGCGCAGTAAGCTTGGTAACATAACACACCAAAACCTACCACTAGCCATGTTTTTGGAAAAGCCCGACTTAGGCTTCCCCGCTTGGAGCGGTTCAACCAGTGGTATTCGCAGCAATGAAGACATCATATCATCTCTTGGCATTGGTACGGTACGTTTCACTGAACAGCCGGAAGAACCAAAGGATGAAGATGATACACCGCCCGCAGGAACAAAGGTGTACGAATACCATACCAACACGGATGTCATTACCGCAATCGAGGTCAAAGACACCAAAGGCGGTAAAAGCGGGATTTCGCCCGATGACAAAGCAAAGGTCACCTTTCGTGTGAATGGCAGCACTTACACAAAGTCATTTGTCACCCCGCCTCACGAAAGTACTCCGTTGTGGATTAAATGGCGCACCCCTTCTACTCCACAAAAGGTTACTATCAATGTTAGTTCCACCCACGGGCAGGTAATCACCCCCACCGTGATTGCTAATGTTACCGAGCTTACCGAAAGCACCCCGCCCGACCCGGAATCAAGAGACACAAATAAGGGGTTTCGCGTACCCAAAGTACCCAAGCAAATGAATGTTACCCGGTTAACCTGGGGCGAATGGTTACCGAAGTGGCATGAAAACTGGGAATGGGAATCGGACTGGCAGTGGAAAAAGAAAGGACATAACAGCAACTGTAAGCCCGATTGCACCAAGAACCACGGAGGGAAATGGGTAGATAAAGGCAAGTACGTCGATAACGGTTGGTGGGTTTACACATGGCGTGAGTATTATGCAACTGCCAGTGCAGAGTCAACTGTAAAACCCGCAGACCAGGTGCCAACGGCGTATAAAAGCGGAAACACGTACAAGATGAAGTCCGGGTATGGTATCAACATTGATGTAAAAGCGAAAGTGTTTACTACAGGAAAAAACGGGGATATTACAACCGCACAAAATGCAATTGCAACGTTCCCTGAGTTTGGGTATAGCACTTACAACCGCGTGTTGGAGCTTACTGGTCGCAACGAATTTGCATTTCGTCGCAACCCGTACAGTATGTACAAAGCACCGGTTCATTTTTTGCCTGTTTGGTATCCGGACAGATCAGACTATGCACCTCAAACAGTAGTCCTAGACATTTGGACACCCAGCGGTCAGCTGATGGTTTACAGCGACGATAAGCTACGTATAGACGGCAGTTATTTTGATGATTGGCACGTTGCACCGCAGCTTGTAAGATAAGGAGGCAGATAAAATGAAAAGCCGGAGGAGACTACTTGTACCGGTTGTTTCTTTAGCAGGCGGTACATTGTTTGGAATAGCAGGTGCTATTTTCGGTATACGTAGTGTGCTCAGCAACGAGTATCCGGAACTTGCTGTAACGGTGCTTATGGTAGTTATCTTTGCACTTATTCTAAATGTTTGCGTTGTCATTGATTTCATTCGTGATTTATGGGAGGTGGAACATGAACAAGAAACCAAAAGTTCTCAAGACTAAAATCTCCTTGGATGTCACAGACGAGGTAAACGAGCAACTCGAAAAAATGGCGGTGCAAAACATCAAGGGAGCAAATAAAGCCGAGGTTGTCCGTAATTTAATCAACGAGGGATTGGCAATCGAGGGGCTGAAAAACCAAGAACAAATTATACGCAGAATTATCAGACAAGAAATAGATAATAAAATGGATGGTTACATGAATAGAATTGTAAGCATTTGCGTTAAGGGCAGCATTACTTCGTCAGCTGCCTATTTTTTATCGGCTCTTGCCCTTTCGGATTTCGTTCGCCCCGAACTACAGGCAAACTTTGACCAGGCAGTAAAACATGCAAAACAAATGGCTGTCAGCTATGTAGGATTGCAGGATGATACCGTAGAAGATTACCTTGCAGCAGGTTTGCAAAAGATAAGAAGAAATCTTAATAAAGGAGGAACAGGCTATAATGAGTAAAGCGCGCATAACAGATCCGAAAATAGAAAACACCATTACGAAACCTATTGATGAAGTTGGCAGAATACATATTCCAATTATGTTCTACAAAAGAATAGGGGTACAATATAGCGATAAAGTTATGGTAACCTCTACAGATGATGCTGTCATCATCACTCCGAAAAAGCATGTTTGCTATTTATGCGGAAGTCAAAAAGACATTCAGAAATGCGGTGAGAAATACTTTTGCAAAAGTTGCATTGAAGAAATCGCAAAGCAAAAGGATGAATAACCATGGTGGTCTTCAAACAGCTGTCGGACATCAAAAAGGACGGCACAAAGTATAACAAACAAGATTATATGTTTTACACCAATTACATTGCCACACGGGACGGCGCAGTTTATGGGGATGAATTGGAGCACGGCTTGTTTGGCAAGTATGGCGACATAGAACAAGCGTCAGACATTAAATGTTTGCGCGATGCGGAAACCTATGTAGGAAACATCTATGACGATGATAAAGAAATTTACCGATGTGTCATTTCTCTTACAGAGGAAGAAGCGGTAGAGTTTGGCTATACCGACCGAGAAAAATGGACGGAATTGCTGAACAGTAAGATGTTTGATATCGGAGAAGAATACCACATCAAATATGCAGATTTAGAGTATATGGCAAGCGTTCATTTTGAACCAGGACATCCGCATGTACAATTCAATTTTTGGGATAAAAACCAAACAATTAAAAACAAAATCATATCAAAACCGCAGTTTGAAAAACGGACGGAACGTGTACGGGCTTGTCTAGCTAAGGAAGTATACAAAGACAATATACGGGACATTCTGCAAGGCAAAGAGATGCAGGAAAAAACAGTTGTTTCCGGCTTTAACGCATTTTTAAGGGGCATTTCGCAGCAGGAAATAACCGCGGCAGAACTGGACCTCAAAAGCATTTTTCCGGAACTCTGCGAAGAAAAAATGATGAACATCAAGGATATGGATGATCGCTACCTAAGTTTCGTTTATGACGATATGCAGAAAGTAGAGCAATCCATATTAGAACATTACCCCAAAGGCGCCCTCAAATATAAATACCTGCCGTCGGAATGTAAAGAAACACTAAACTCTTTAACCGATACCATTTTACAGCACCCCGACTTTCGTAAAGAGTTTAACTGTTACCTGCATTCAGTAAAGCTGTATTCTACCGCACTCGGTAATGGCTCTAAAACCATTGCAGACACACAGCGCAAAGCCGCCAAGGAAATATATAAGAAGTTTGGTAACAGGATACTCAATAACCTGAAAGAAAATATCCATCTTCCAACGCAAGGCGGTGTAGACATTGTTATAAATGAAGCTTTGGATGCGGCAAGTATCTTTGACCAACGTATTATAAATCTCTGCGATGATAACCGAGTTTTTCATCTTGAAGATTTAGACGGAAACGAGCGCCTGCAATGGAGAGTAAGTAAACTGGAGAAATTAGGAGCAATCACCAACTACGGTATGCGCTACGAAGTTTCGCAAGAATTTGCAGAGAAAGTAAAGGAACTGGTTAGCAATTTTAAGCAAAACAAGCTTTGGGGTATCGACCGACACTTTGTGGAACTCAAACAGTTCACTTTGGACGATTTAAAAGGTCATCCCAAAAATGAAAAAGGCAAAATGGAAAAACGACTTCCACTGCTGCTTGTAACGGGACTTATTGAAGAAAAAGACGGGGCTTACGTTATTACAAAAGAGTACCGGGAACTATACAAGATGCAGCTGGAACGCTACAAGCAAGAGCAGTTTGAAAACTGGTTCAAAGAGAATATCGACAATGACGTCACCATCAGTATTTATGATGGTGTGTTTTTGCGTATGGGGGAAAATGGTGCATTTACCCGAGCAGATATGGAACAGGCAGACAACAGTTCGAAAACAGAATTTCGGTTGCGCAGGTTAGTTGCAGAGGATTACATCCTAAATGACGGCGATACTTTTACATTAACCGAAAAATTTCGTGAGGAAATCGGTGCAAAACTGGAGGAGTTCAAAAGCCGGCTCTATAGGGTAGATAAGGCTTTCGTTCATCTGGAATGTTTTACAATAAAAGACATCCAAGCAAATGAAGAAAACCGCAAAAAGAACGAAATGGATGAACTGGGAGCGATGGAAAAAAGGTTGCCGGCATTGCTTGCGACAGGTTTTGTTTTAGAGCAGGACGGCGTGTACATGGTTTCGGATGAGTACCGCACTGCAGTGCTTACCTCAACCGCTGATTACCACCAAAAATACTTTGATGAAAAGAACCAAGCTCAAAGCCCAAACATTTCAAGGTTAAACTTGTTTGACAGTGAATTTTTATGTATTGCAAAGGACAACCAATTTTCGCAAGCAGAAATTGAACAACACAACGAAAGCGGTAGGTTGGACTGGAGATTAAGGCAACTCATCGGTAGTGGGTTAATTGAAGCAGACGGTATCCAATACACCCTTACCGACCGCTTTCTTAAAAAAATAGCTTTTACGCAAAAGCTATTTGAGAAGAACTTCAAAGTCGAGTACAAAGACAGTGCCTTTGTACGGTTAGCGGTGGATGGTTGTATCAGCAAAGAAACGCTGCCGTCACATAAAAATAGCAGTTATTTAAAATGGCGCATCTATGGATTGCAGTACAAAGGGCTTGTTCACTTTGATGGCAGCACTTATTCCTTGACAGATGAGTTCTACGAAAACATTGCACTTTCCAAAGAAAAATATTGTAAAACCTTTCAAGTTCGCTTGGTTGATAAACTGTTCGAACGAATCGGTAATGAGTTCACGACCGAAGATATCGCCGCTCATCCGCAGGCAGATCTGCTTATCGGTCGATTGGAAGGGCTGCGATACAAGGGGCTTATAAACTTTGATGGCGAAAGCTATTCTATTACCGAAGAACTAAAGCAGCAGGTGCAAAATTGTTCCGAGAATTTTTTATTCAAGGCTTCGGATGGAGCACTTTTAAAATTTTTGGAGGGTGATAAAACAGAAATACTGAAAACAGCGATTGAAAATGATTTTCGATACGATTGGTTGAAGATGCGCCTGCAGGAGTTTCTTATAAAGGATTATGCAAAAGAAAATGAAAATAAGTACATTCTAACAAAGGATGCAGTGGAGGGAATAAAGGAAGCTGCTCAAAGCAATATGGGGGAATTTAGACTCAGATACTTTGACAGTAACTTTCTTGAGTTTGATAGCTGTTTTACCTTGGATGATGTGGAGTGCCATAAAGAGGGTTTGTTTTTAGTGGATAGAATCCGTGCTCTTGTGAAAAACGAGTATCTTGAAGCTGAAGATGACCACTATATGGTCACAGATAAACTCTTTCATGAATTGGAAGAGCTTGACGAAAGTGTCGAACCTAATGCCTTTGATATGAACCTTCTTCGCATGGCAGACGAGGACAACACCATCTTACACAGTACCATATCGGAATTGGAAAGCCCAATAAGAACCGAATACCGACTGCAAGACCTTATCTGCAAAGGCTATGTAACACATAACGGCGACGGGTATCTGCTAGAAGACGATTTTGTTGAACAGGTCAACCAATGTTACGAGGAATTCAAAAGCCATTTCTTAGTACAGCCCTATGATGACAGCTTCATCCAATTGAGCAAAGAGGGTGTGTTAGAGGAAAAAGCATTATCAACAATGGATGATTTTATAAAAAAACGCCTTTCCTCTTTACTGCTCATTGAATATGTCAAAAAGGAAGATGACCGCTATATTATTTCAGATACACTAAAACAAGAGGTATGTGAAGCAAAAGAAAGCTTCACGATCAATCATTTTGATTATGATATTGTTAGGCTTTCCAATGGTAACGGGAAAGTTCCTTTTGATAAGGTACTAAACTCTGCAAACGGCGAGTATCTGGAACGCAGAGTTTATTCTCTAATAGCTATGGGTGAAATCACCTTAAATGATGGTCAATTAATGCTTACACAACATTTTTGCAACGCGGCAAAGCTTGCACACCAACAATTCGATGCTCATTTCAAAATCAGTAGCTATGACATCAAGTTCTTACAATTAAACGGCACGCTTGTCTTTTCCAAAGATGACTTGGAAAAAGATGAGGACTTTGTTTACTTGTCAAGCCGATTGCGAAGCCTTGTACAACAGGGTTATATTAACCGATTGGACGAAGATACTTACAAGATAAGCGATGACCTGATTACTGATGCTCAAAAAGCTTTTGACGAGTTCGAACTGTTTTATTCCGATATTCGGTTTTTACGCATCAACGGAACGAATCAATTCACCGATGAGGAAATGGATTATAGCTACAGCAAAAGGCTGCGGGAACTCATGCAGCAGGGATGTATCAACAAATCAGAGGATACTTACTCGATGGGGGAGAAATTCGTAACAGATGTGCAGGCACTATACGATGAGTTCAAAGAGGATTTCACCATCCAGCCTTGCGATGGTTACTTTACCGCGTGGGCAAAAGACGGCGGCTTCCGGTTGGAGGACCTCAACCAAAACGAGTTTTTTACTAACCGGTTGTACTCATTGCTGTTACTGGAGTATATCAAAAAGGACGGTGAACAGTATGTGGTGACAGAGGAACTGAAAAACGCAGTAATTCAAGCAAGGCAAGAGTTCAGCTTTAACCATTATGACATTGAGTTAATTAAGATTTCAGATAAATATGGGAACCTTACCGTAACCGATGTTCTCAGCAATATCAATGCAGATTATCTGGAAAAAAGGATGTACTCCCTCATTGCTACAGGGCATATCCGTATGCAGGGTGACCGCATCCACTTGCCACGGGAATTTATCTGTGCGGCGAATCAATGTGCTCAAAGCTATATATCAACCTTTAAGGTGAATTGTTATGACTCTGAGTTTTTTAAACTTGGTACCAAATTCACCAAAGAACAAGTGGAGAAACACGAAGATAGTCTTTATCTGAAAAGCAGGCTGCGCAGTTTACTGCAAAAGAACCTGATTTGGTTTGACGGCAAGGATTACAATATTAACCCATTACTTGCCCCATCGGTTGATGTGGCGATTAAGCGGTTTGAAATTAAAGGGACAGATAACCGATTCCTGCAAATCAACGGAACAGGTTCTTTTTCGCAAAAGGAGGCAGATGCACATTTTGAACTGGGAGCACGATTGCGTGATTTGTGCAGCACAGGTTGGATTATGAAAACTAAGGATACTTACACTGTATCGGAACAAATGAAGCTGCAAATCAAATGGCACACAGCCGAATTTGCCCAAACAAAAATTGGTATATGGGATCTGCCCTTTCGCTCTTTGGCTTATCCTCAAGGCTTTACCAAAGCAGATTTGAAAGTAAGATTCTCTGAACAATACGAAGCGTTATCCAATCGGCTGGATTATCTGCATGCCAATGATCTGTTTGAAAAAATAGGCGAACGTTATTTTATCAAGCAACCACTTTTAATAGGGATTGAACGTGCTGAGCAAGTACAGCGAGGCTTTCGCCGGCAAGCGGCGGTGAGCTTGCTGATGGATGTATATAAGCTGTTCAGCAAAACGGTAAATCAGGAAAACTTATCACGGTCAAACAAGCGGAAACACTTTAAAGATATGAGTGAAGAAGCGAAAAAGGACATGGCAGCAGAACAGTCGAGTGCAGGAACGAGTTGGGAGGAATACGAAAGATGAGGTGGTACAATTGAAAAAAGTAAGGCGAACAGCAGTTTTTATAATGCTGTTCATTTTTTTATCTGTTATAGCAGCCTACGGGGCATATCTAACGCACCAGTTGCTTATCAGCCGCTTTAGCAATATCAAGGGGCTGGATTACAATGCAATTAACGCTGTACAATGCTTAATCTCAGAAAGAAAAGCTTTGATACTGTTTGGAGGATTGGAAGCAATTGCAGTGGGTTGGCTTTTCTTTTGTGTGTATACAAGCGGCACACAATATCAAAACGATATGCAGAGAATTACACCAGATATTGTCACCCCATATCCATCCGGACAAAAGCAGCATGGTGCAGCACGGTGGATGCGAAAAGAAGAATACAAAAAAGCATTTAAAAAAAACACATTTTTTAAGCTAAGACCGAGCATACGGAAGCTGATGCAGTACGGCTACCGTGACTTAAGCTTTTACAAGCGCAACTACTTGTTTAAAACCGCTGAAATTGAGAAGATTTATTTTAGTACTGAGGACAGCATTGTGCAAAAACATTTTGTAATTGGCAAATACCAAAAGACACAGCGGTATAATCACCTGTTTCTTGCAACGAAAAAGCATACACTTGTGTTTGGACTCCGGTACATACCAATACCGAATAAAAACTTAAAATTTCGTTTAGCCGTACCGGATGTCTATTTATTGAGTTCAGCGTTTGCATTATCGGATATTGTGCTTGAAAAGCCCCTGATTGAAAACGGAGGCTACGTGGTCAGCGGTCAGCAAAATCTTTTATCCGATACCTATTACAGCGTTGCAAAAGATATACACAGTGTCACGGTGGGCGGTACACGCGTGGGTAAAACTCGTTTTGCTGTGCTGCCTACCATTTGTTTACTGGCACTTGCCGGTGAAAGCATGGTTAATATAGACGTCAAAGGCGAATTGTACCTTTCGAGTTGTATGTTTCTCAAACGATTGGGCTACAAAGTGTATGCACTGGATTTTGTAGAGCCGGAAAAAAGCAACCGCTACAATTTTTTAAAGCCGGTCATTGATTACCTGCAACAAGATGAAATTTCCAAAGCAAAGGATGCCACCTGGGATATTGTTTCATCCTTAGTTGGAGAAGCAAAGGGCGAAAAGATATGGAATAACGGTGAATGTTCGGTCATCGCTTTCTCCATCTTCTGCGTTGCGTGGGAGAATATGAGCAACCCACAATTCCAAAATATGACCAACGTCTATCATTTCATAGCCGAAATGTGCCGTGCGGTTGAAAAAGGTACGCTGCCGATTATCAAGTATGCAGAGCAGCTGCCTGATTCGCATCCGGCAAAAAGTCTTATTCGTATCAGTGAGGTTGCACCACAGCGTACAAGAGGCAGCTTTTTCACTTCTGCGCTTACCACACTTCGCCTGTTTACAAACGACTCCATCTGTCATATGACAAATGCCAGTGACATTGAAATTGACAAAACCGGAGATGAAAAGACCGCCGTTTTTATCATTCTGCCGGATGAAAAAACCACCTACAACAGCATTGCGACCTTGTTTATCAATCAGCAGTATCAGCAATTAGTAAAACAAGCAAGACAGCAAGGAAACCGCTTGAACATTCGTGTTAACTTCAATGAGGATGAAAAAGGCAACTTTCCCGCCATACCGGACTATGATACCGCAATCACCGCAGGCGGTGGCCGCGGTATCCGGTTTAACATGTTCTTGCAGAGCTTTTCACAGCTTCAAGAAAAGTACGGCAAAGAAAAATCAGAAACCATCATCCACAACTGTGAGATATGGAACTTTATGCAAAGTACCAGCGAGAGCACCATTAAGCAGTTCCAGGAGCGTATGGGCAGTTATACCGTCAAGAGCCAGTCCGGAAGTTCCAGTGCAAATATGTCCGGGTATAATTCTTCGTTTTCATCCGGCTATAATTTAATGGCTCGAAAGTTGCTTGAAACAGACGAGTTTGCAAAAATCAACCGACCGTATCAGCTCATCTTATCGAGGGAAAGTCCCGCCATGATGACAGCATTACCACTGGAAAAAACCATGTTTAACAAGATGATGGGACTTGGAAATGAAGCCCATAACCAAAAAGTATACGAAGAGCGCAACGCGCGCCGCCCCATAGCAGATGTGGCACAGACCGGTAACAACCTATGGGGCATTTGGAAAGTATACCAGGCAAAAGAAAAAGTACAGGAAATCGACCCATCACAGGTTCAGGGAGATACCACGCAATATTACAGACAGAACTCAGATGGGTATGATGATTATTACAAAAACTGTGCGACAAAGGAGGAATACGACGAAGGGCTAGACGAGGATTAATCACAATAAAAAATTATGACAGAAAAAGGATGATTGAAAATGAAAAACTTAAAAAACAAATCACGTTTTTGCCGTATCGCCGTTCTACTTATGACGGCAATTTTTTTATGTACCTACGCAATTGTACCCGCACTTGCGGTGGATGAACCTACCGGGGATGGAGGGGCAATTGCAAGCAGCAAGTTTGCCACCGGAACAAAAGCACTGATTAATGACGCATCGGTATGGGCTATGGTCATTCTACCGATTTCGGTCACATTCCTTTGCATTTATTTTAATATGCGGAAAGCAGCGGCAGAAGATGAGCAAGAAAGCAAAGCCTGGAACAAAAAAATTAAAATCGCTTTGTTCTGTGTTGTCTTAGGTGAGTGCGCTGCCATGCTGGTAAATGTTATTGTAAGTTATTACTGAGTATTGCGGTGAATAAGCCATGACAGACATATTAAAAAACTTCATTTTAGACATCATTGGAGATACAGGAAACATTTTCGATGTTACCATCACGAACTTTGTAATGATTGTTTTTTATGCGGATAAAAGTATCCAGGGTATTTTGGGAAATGAAATTATATTTGATTTTGGCAAAGTGTGGACAATTATTTATTCCGCAGGACTCTCGTTGCTTGGGGTAAAATGTATGAGAAAAGGGTTCGACCAGTATATCCTTTGGACGGATGGAGATGCCGACACCCCGCCGCTTGAAATGGTGGTGAAGCTTGGAAAGGCAATCGCCATAGCAGTTTGCTTTCCGACGCTCTATAAATGGTTGGTAGATATTATGACCGGATTTACCAACAAATTGCTGGCAGCGATTACCCCCTTGCCCGTGCAGAGTTCTACCATTTTCTCAATCCTCCAAAGTTCGCCGATGGATTCAGCGAAGAGCGCTTTTCTGGGTGCACTGGTGATGCTCATTTATTTAATCCTTATCGTAATTATAGTATTTCAATTTTTTAAAAAGGGAGTGGAAATGTTGGTGCTGCGTTTGGGAGTACCGTTTGGTATTGTTGGATATATAGACAGTGACCAAGGCATAGCTAAACCGTATTTTCGTATCTTTTATCAGTGTGCCTTTACAGTAATGATTCAAGTGGTACTTTTTAAATTCAGTATCGGACTTTGGATGCGATGTGAAAACCCTGCATGGGCAATCGCAGTAATGATGGCTGCTGTATCAACTCCGAAATTCATTTCACAATTTCTTGTTCAATCCGGTGGAGGCGGAGGAGCTTCTTCCAGCATTTATCTTGTTTCCAATCTTGCTTCACGTGCGGCATCTCTCTTTGGAAAGTAGGTGGTATGCATGACTTTGGATAAAATCTGCAACACACTGCTTATTTTAATTCCCATTGCGGGAATCGCACGAATTATCTATTGTGCAATGAGCATTGCAGCAAACAGCGATGAAAGCGGAAAGATGAATCGAAGAATTAAAAACATCATCGTTTTTATTGTTCTTTCTGAATGCTTAGTGTCCATTATAGCAATTATTGAAAGCTATTATAAATAAGGAGATGACACCTATGGATGAAGAATATAGCTTGTTTATTCCAGAAGATATTAGCACCAACAAAGAGTTTGGTTTTGGACTGGAAAAAGCCGATACCAAGAAAGCGGTAATTTTATCGCTTATCGGCGGAGTACCGATTGCACTTAGCTTTTTTCTTACGCATAGTGATATGTTTTCCATTATCGGTACGTTAACCTGGATATTCATATCATTTGGTGGATATGCAAAAATGCCAAACGGGAAACGCCACTCTTTTGAACAGGCAAAGATTATGCTAAACTTTCGCCGTTGTCAAAAATATTTTCCATATCAATACAAAGAGGAATGGAGGTAAACACTTGAAATCAATCCTACGTAGAGCGCCGAAAATCAGCCCGGAGAAGTTGACCGCACAGGATTTTGTCAATGTGTTGGATATACAAGACCGAATACTTTTTACAAAAGATAAGCTTATTTTTACCTATGCGCTCATCAAAAGCAACGACTTGTCTCTAATGACACCCAAAGAACAAAAGCGGTTAATTGATGATGTCAGCAGAGCGTTAGTGATACAGAAAAAACCATTTAAACTCATTTTATTACCGAGGTCAATTGATATAACCGGAATGCTGGAACAGTTAATTGAACTCAAAAACAGCACCAACGACCCGATCCGCTTACAGCTCATCCGCAAAGAGATGGACTTTATCAGCACCTTTACTGAACGGGAACAGGATACGAAAGAAAATGCCTGCTACCTGGTAATGTGGGAGGAAGGACAAAAGCAAAGCAATCAGAATGCATTGCTCAAAAGAATGGATATTGCGATTGCCGAATTGCAGAAAAGCGGCGTTATGGTAAAAACTTTGGATAAACCCGAAATCACATTTATGTGCATTCTGTTTACCATTCCGCAATATATCCACGGCTATAATGATGACGATTTATCCCCATCATTACCCACATTGGAGGACAACAACAATGAAACAGAATCGTAAAGTAATCGAAGATAACACGCTCATTAATCTGATTACCCCGGTGGGATTAACGTTTCAAAAAGACTCCGTCACTGTAGGGGAAATCAAAGGTTCTATCTACGGCGCTTATAAATACCCTCAAAAAGTCGGATACGGCTGGATAGCGGATATTGCAAGTGAAAAGAATGCGATTACCACCATTACCTATTATCCGGATGATTCCCTTTTAGAGGGGCTGAGTGATTCCGTTAAAAAATACAAAGAGAAAGCTGCAAATGCCAAGACAGCATTGGAATATAGCCGCGCCACAAGAGCTGCTGAATGTGCCAATGAAATGGTAACTAAAATTGATTCCAACAACGAGAGCATTGGTCAAATTTCCATACTCACTATGCCGCTTTGTACAAAGGAAAACGAAGAAGCAATCCAGGCAGTTGACCGCAGTGTTAAATCCGCTTATATGCGCAATTTTATCAAACTACATAAAATGAGCAGAGAACAAGAACAGGCATACAAAGCGATGAGCCCTTATTATGCCAATCAGCCGCAGATAGATACCATGCTCAAACGCATTATGCCGCTTTCCACCGTGGTCGGCGGTTTTCCGTTTGCATCTTCCGGCTTTGTGGACGATAACGGATATTATTGGGGCTTAAACAGCGAAAAGGGACTGATGGCACTGGATGCCTGGTGCCGTGGCGGAGACCGGACAAACAGTAACTTTGCTGTGCTCGGTAAATCCGGCACAGGTAAATCCACGTTTATCAAGCACCTGATTGAAATCGAATATATGCGTGGCACTCGAATTTTGATCATTGACCCCGAAGGCGAATATGCAAAAATAACAACTATGCTAGGCGGTCAGGTGCTTAACGCAACCGGAGGCAAAGGAGCGCGCAGCAATCCACTGGAATTTAAGGCAGCACCCAAACTGAATAAAGATGATATTAAAGATGATGATGACAAAAAGGCAGACCTATATAAGGATTCCATCGGCGCACTTGCCTTACATTTAAAAACACTGGAAGTTTTTTATCGGCTGTACAAGCCATCACTTACCGATGCTCAAAGTGACCTGCTTAAACAGGTTCTAATTGAGCTATACCTAAAGTTCGGAATTACATGGAACACAGACGTTACAAAGCTAAAGAGTACAGACTACCCGATACAGTCTGATTTGCTCGAATTGCTCAAAGAAAAAGCAAAGGACAAAGCTTCTCCATATAAAAGTGACTATGACCAACTGGTACTGTATTTTACCGATATTGCACAAGGTGGGGACTCATTTATTTGGAACGGTCATTCCACTATCAATTCCAACAGCAACGTGATTTGTTTTGATACAAATGAACTGCAAAATGTGTCACCAAACATTAAAGGCGCACAATACTATAACCTTACCACTTGGTGCTGGAACGAAATGACCAAAAATCCGAACGAAAGAGTGCTGCTTATCTGCGACGAAGCACACTTGATGATTGATAAGCGCGTACCGGAAGCCCTATATTTCTTAAAATCCGCATCGAAACGGTGTCGCAAATTTACAAGTGGTATTGTGGTTGCATCTCAATCGGTAGTCGACTTTCTTGCAGATGAAATCAAGGCAGCCGGTCAGGCATTGCTGGATCAGCCGTGTTACAAAGTGCTGTTTGGTACGGACGGGCAAAATCTTACCGAAACCGCAAACTTGTTTAACCTTACCAATCCTCAAATTGAGTTGCTTGAAAAACAGGAAATCGGCGTAGGAATTACTATTGTCGGTAAGAACAAAATGAAAACCTATTTTGACCTGCCCGACTACAAATTCGAGTTTATGGGCGTTCCAAAGGTTACCGGTGGTGCAGTTGGTAGAAAGAAATCAGCATAGGGAGTGATTGTGTGGCAATGGACCCTGTAACAGCCGCGAAAGTCACCGGCACAGTTGTTAAGAATCGAGATAAGATATTCAAAACCATTGTGGCAATTATTCTATCCATTTGTGCGGGGCTAACAATGCTTACTTCGGTTACGGTTTACTTACTTGCTGCACCGATGGAAGAATTGCAGAAATATTTTAAGACACCGCTTGAATATGCGGCATTGGTCGCTTTTCGCACCGTATATGGACACATTATCACAGATTATTCCGGCAGCTTTGATAACAGTTATTCAGGTGATTATCTGTTCCCCGTGCCTGTGTGGAGAATCACCAGTGATTACGGTTGGCGCATTCACCCTACTAAGGGATTCCGCGATTTTCACAACGGATTGGATATAGCAACGGCACATCATACGCCCATCAAGGCAATTGATAATGGTTCCGTTGCAGTAATCGG